>CAOWNX010000154.1 GCA_948552115.1 uncultured Bacilli bacterium | reverse complement strand
TAAATAAATCCTTTAGGGAATATATGGGGAAAAGGATGCACATACCTTCTTATATTTATGATTTATCGGATATTTTTGATGATATGACGGATATATATATGGATATATGTCATGTACGTGAGGAAGGAAACAAAATGATTGCACACGAAATGGGGAAAGTAATTTTGCCGGTGCTTAAAGAAAGCAGTGTACTGTGAGGGTATATGGAACAATTTATATATACGCCAGAAAATATAAGGAAGCTCCAGTTAATTGAGCTGGACATGCTTAGAGAAGTGGACCGTCTGTGCAGGAAGAATGGGATACATTACGAGCTTGACGGCGGAACTTTGCTGGGAGCTGTCAGGCATAAGGGATTTATTCCGTGGGATGATGATATTGATGTCAGAATGCTGCGGCGTGATTATGATCAGTTCTGTGATATATGTGTAGAGCAGCTTGATCCTCAAAAGTATTTTTTGCAGACTTATAAGACGGATAATGGGTATCGGTGGGGATACGCGAGGATACTCCGCAAAGGGACATATTTTAGCAGAAAAAATCAGGAAATGCTTACGATGAAACGAGGGATTTTTATTGATATATTTCCCTGTGATAATATGCCTGACAAAGCGATTCCTAAAGCAATATATAACTTTCGGTGTTTTTTGGCAAGGAAAATATCATATTCACCAGTAGGGGCTGTGCATGAACCAAACATCGTAAAGCGGATTTGTTATAAAAT
>CAOWNX010000153.1 GCA_948552115.1 uncultured Bacilli bacterium | reverse complement strand
TTATGATCTGCACTGCTTCCTTAATGCTTCGACAGCTTCATCAATTGCGCAATTGTCTGGTTCATTATTATCCCATTCATCCCAAAAATCTTTTGTTGCACTTATCGGTCTATGAGAATCTAATGGCTTATCTAAAATTATTTTACTCGGCAACAAAATTGCATCACCAACCACCAAAGTCTCTCCAACATCAAGCAATGGCAAAAACTCTATAGTACTCTTTAACGCATCTGGCAATAAATTTTTAATTACACCCTTATCTCTTTCATTGGTTAATCTTAATACCACATAATTATTACACTGACTTAAGATTGTCTTGCTTACATCTGCCGGACGCTGACTTACTACAAGAATAGATACTCCATATTTTCTTCCTTCTTTTGCAATTCTTTCAAAATTATACAGTGTCTGTTTTTGAACAGAATCCGCATCTTCCTTTATAGGCAAATATAAATGTGCCTCATCACAAACAAGCGTAAAAGGAGTCCTTTTATCTGGATTCATCCAAAACTGAACATCATACAATAACCTTGCAAGTGTTCCCGTAACTACTGGTAATACATCCGATGGAACTTCTGAAAAGTCAATAATCTTAATACCCATTTGTCCAGCCTGATATCCCAGTAGCTTGCATATAGTTTTGCCAAGCCAATCATATAGTTGGGCATCGTCAACAGGTTTAAACATAAAACCATATGTTCTATCTTCTAACTTTGTCTCAAGCCGTGCTATAAATCTAGTTAATTTCCCCTCCCAATCACCTTTAACAGGTTTATTA
>CAOWNX010000152.1 GCA_948552115.1 uncultured Bacilli bacterium | reverse complement strand
CGGAAGGTGCGGCTGGAACACCTCCTTTCTGGAGCGATGTCGTGCCATAGACTTTTAAAGGTTCTGTTTTTGTACTACTGGTACTTGTTTATTTATAAAATATAGATCAACCATCTATAGAAGTATAGATAGAGATAAACAAGAGAAAACAGAAGCCGAGTCTAACTCAACAGGTAGACAAGGTTGAATTATCGAGCAAGAGAGAGCAGAAGCGATGCTTGCATCGATTATGCCGAAAGCAGCCGATAATGCGTAGAACATAGTCCTATAGCTCAGTTGGTTAGAGCGCTACACTGATAATGTAGAGGTCGGCAGTTCAACTCTGCCTGGGACTACTCCGAAACTCTTTTGGGGGATTAGCTCAGCTGGCTAGAGCATCTGCCTTGCACGCAGAGGGTCAACGGTTCGAATCCGTTATTCTCCACAGTCTCTGAAAAGAGAAACGATCTTTGACATGATGTAACCAAAAAGTAAAAATTTTAGTAAAGAGCTAAAAGTATATAATCGAACCGTACGTTCTTGACGTATCAAGACTGTGTAATCAGTCCTCCATACGGAAAGAAGTCAGTTTGGAAGAAAGTAAGCAAGGGCGCATGGCGGATGCCTTGGCTCTCGGAGGCGATGAAGGACGTGATAAGCTGCGATAAGCTTCGGGAAGGTGCAAATAACCATTGATCCGAAGATTTCCGAATGGGACAACCCGGCATTCTGAAGGAATGTCATCCAACTAAGTTGGAAGCTAACGCAGGGAACTGAAACATCTTAGTACCTGCAGGAAAAGAAAATAAATAAT
>CAOWNX010000151.1 GCA_948552115.1 uncultured Bacilli bacterium | reverse complement strand
CGTGAAATGCGTGACCACGTTTGAACCAAGGGTTACCAGAATTGACAAACCATGTTTTTAACTAAATCCCAATATTTTATTTTAAACTGCAAAAGAATTTTCACTCTTAAACTAATACCAAAAACTAAATATTCAAACAATTACTAATTCAGTTTTTTTATTTATGTATTTTTTCACGTCGAAATGGAATTTTATTTCTATGATGTCTTACTTAAAATATTTCTATTTTTTTCATAATAATGAAATCATAGTACAATCGCGAAAACTGCCATTGAAATCCGCAGCACCAGAATTATTCCCGAAAGCAAACACACCAGTGTCACTGCCAATATGAAAATAAGTACCACGAGTGAACCAAGGATTAATAGACTGGACAAACCAGAATTTTTCTAATAAAATCCCATAACAATTACCAAACGAAAAGATAAATTAAAATGTTCAAATAATAACTCAATAAGAAAACATCAATAGACAAAAGAAAACAAAAAAGCCAAACGATTATAATGTAGTCTTATCTATAAAATATTATGATATAAAAAAAAATAAGTTCTTATTTTTTCTACACCATGAAAAAAATCAATAAAAATTTTAAAATCAATAATTCAACATTTACTAAATCAATTTTTTTATTTATGTATTTTTCCTTTTTAGGAATGGAATTTAATTTCTATGGCTTTAATTATTTTAAAATTAATGGATTCCCTTATAATTTGCTAAACCATAGTATGAACCGCGAAAACTGTGATTGGTTCTAACAATACCATTATCATTACCGAAAGCAAACACACCAGTACCAGTGCCTCCTGCACCTCCGTAACCACTACCTCGAACGAACCAAGGTTCTGCAGAATTGACAAACCTCATTTTTAACTAAATCCCAAAATAAAATAAATAAGTAGTTCAATCTT
>CAOWNX010000150.1 GCA_948552115.1 uncultured Bacilli bacterium | reverse complement strand
TATTATGTCCCGTCAACCAAAATGTATTTACTTTTTAGTTTATAACACCAATATAACACGTTTTTATCCATTATGTGTTTCTTTTACTCATTATTTGTTGCTATTTTGACAAAAAAAAGAAGAAAATTTTCGTTTCTTCTCAATTAATTACAGATGAAATTGGAATAATATAGTTTTTTTATTTCAATTGTATATTTAGAATGTCCTTTTCTGTAAGATTTGTATATTGAATAATTTTTGACATTTCTTCATTGTTTTCTAACATTTTCTTAGCTGTTTCCATCTTATTTTCTTGTGCTCCTTGTACATACCCTTCTTTTTTTCCATAATGGCGTTCCATTTTCTTGCACCATTCAAAATCTTCTTCTGGTGTCATCCAACTTTGAAATTCACTACTTTCATTTAACTTTGTTACTTTTTCTTCAAACTCTTCCATGAATTCGTCTCCCTCTTTGATTTTATTCAAATCTCTTTTTTTTAAATCCAACATGATTAATTCTTTATATTTCTCGATTTGTTTCTTATCTCCATCATACCAGAATTTCATAATTTTAGCCATGTTAAATTCAATAATCTTAAAATTTTCAATATAAGAAAACTTCTGATCATAAGACAAAATTCCATATTCTGTTTTCACATCATATTTACTTGTTAATCCATACGTAAAATCGATATGAAGAAACTCTGAATCAATATCAATTTCTTCTCCTCGTTTGGTATGAATATTATAATATGTGGTAAAGTAGTTAAAGTTTCGGTAATGTAAGTATTGATTGTAACTCGTATTCATTTCAATATGAATGTATTTTCCATTCGTTTTTACTAAGACATCTACTGTTTTCACTCTTTCCATCATATTTCGAACTGGAAATTCTGGTTGTAATAGTTCAATCGAATTAATTGGAATTTGTAAGATACGTTGTAAAAATTCTTGAAGCAATCCTAAGTCATCTGGATCACAGAAAATCGTTTTAAAGACTCGATCGTATTTGGCAGTATAAAATTTTGTAATTGTTCTCACCTCAAGAGCAAGATATCAAAGGAGGAAAAGAAATGCAAATTACAAACTTTTCAAATCCGAAGCCAAGAAAAA
>CAOWNX010000149.1 GCA_948552115.1 uncultured Bacilli bacterium | reverse complement strand
AGAATGAAAATTCTTTTAAGTTTAAAATAAAATATTGGGATTTAGTTAAAAATGAAGTTTGTCAATTCTGACTATCCTTGGTTTCTACGTGGCGCAAGTTACCACATTGGTAGTGATACTGGTGTGTTTGCTTTCGGTAATAATTACGGTTCTGGTTGGCCATACATCAGTTTTCGCGTATATACTATGATTTTATTGTTATGAAAAAAATAAAAAATATTTTAAGTAAAAAATCATAGAAATTAAATTCCTTTCTATTATAGAAAAATACATGAATTATTTAATTAAGTATAGTAAAAAATGAATCACTTATTTATTTTAATTATAATTTTAAATTTAGGGATTAAAATTAAAAATGGTTTGTCGCTTCTGATAAGCCTTGGTTCGAGCATGGTGGTGGTTACAACAATGGCAGTGGATCTGGTGTGTTTGCTTTTGGTAACATGAATGGGTCGACAAATTTGGATCACAGTTTTCGCGATTGTACTATGAATAAATATTTTACAAAGAAAAATAATTGTTTTTCTATAAAAAAGTCATAGAGATTTAATTCCATTCCATAAGGAAAAACATATAAATAGATTAGTAAGTATAGTAAAGATTGAACTACTTATTTATTTTATTTTGGGATTTAGTTAAAATATTTGTCTATTCTGAATATCCTTGGTTCTGCCGTGGTGGACATTTTATACGTGGGATATCTGCTGGTGTGTTTGTGTTTGAGGGGGCTGCTAGTTCTGCGCATTACTTTAATAGTTTTCGCGCATAAACTATGATTTAATAAATTTATAAAATAATGAATGAAAAAGCATAAAGAATAAAAAAATCATAGAAATTAAATTCCATTCCTAAAAAGGAAAAATACATAAATAAAAAAGAAAAATAAGTAAAAAAAGTATTTTTCTTTTTATGAATTAAAGAGAGGGACTTTATGAAAGCAATGGTTTGTCCGTTCTTATTGGCCTTGGTTCATACGTGGCTCATCGTACCACCATGGTACTGGTGTTGGTGTATTTACCTTTCACAGTGATTATGGTCGTACTCACGAGAATATCAGTTTTCGCGTAATTACTAAGATAAAAAATAAATATAAATTGTTTATTAAAACAAAGTAAATACTTGTCTTAGAAATAAAGTTCCGTTTCTAAAAGAAAAAATACATAAACAAAAAAGAAAAATAAGTAAGTTTTTCTTTTTCAAAATGTAATACATAATTTGGGATTTTATTTTAATGGTAGTTGGTTTGTCATTTCTTTGTCTCCTTGGTTCTGTCGTAGTAGTCATTGGAATCATGGAACGAATGCTGGTGTGTTTGGCTTCAACAAAGATAATGGTCGAGCAAGCAATTTTCTCAGTTTTCGCGAATGTACTATGATTTCATCATTATGAAAAAAATAGAAATATTTTAAGTAAGAAATCATAGAAATAAAATTCCATTTCGTTGAGAAAAAATACATAAATAAAAAAACTAAATTAGTAATTGTTTGAATATTTAGTTTTTTGTATCAGTTAAAGAATGAAAATTC
>CAOWNX010000148.1 GCA_948552115.1 uncultured Bacilli bacterium | reverse complement strand
ATAAAAAAGAAAAATGAATAAATAGGTTGGTCCTCCAATCTATTTTTTGGTATACTAAATTTGTGATCCAATATGAATACATTTCAACAATTAATCAAAGAAATATGTAAAGAAGAAGAAATTAAGTTTCAATTATTATCGAAAGATTGGGTAATTATGTTAGAAAAACAAGGAAAAACAAGATTTATTTCTGGGTATAAATTTGATTTGAATCCGCATGGATTTGGATATATTTTAGACGACAAATATGCAACATACGAAGTATTATCTACAAAAAATATTCCAATCGTTACCCATCATATTCTATTTTCACCTCAAAATGTAGAAGATTATGCTACTTCATCCAATCAAATTGAGAAAGTTTACGAATTATTTGAAAAATACAATCAAAATATTGTCGTGAAACCAAATGAAGGCACATGTGGAAAAAATGTCTATCATATTACAACTAAAGAAGATATCGAGCCTTGCTTAAAAAATTATTTCCATCTAATTTTTCCATTAGCATTTGTCCTTACTATAAAATTAAAATGGAATATCGCATGATAATACTTCAAAATAAATGTCTCCTCATGTATGGAAAGAAAAGACCACAAGTAGTGGGAGATGGAAAAAAGACACTTCGAGAATTATTAATCGACTTTAATCCTTTATTAAAAGATAAATTTGAGGAAGAGAAATACAGTCAAATATTAGAAAAAGGAAAATTATATACTTATAGTTGGAAAAATAATTTATCAGAAGGTTCCATTCCAACGGAAGTGCCAGAAGCAATACAAACCAAACTAAAAAATCTATTAAATCAAATAACAAAAGAAATCTCCCTTGGATTTTGTAGTGTAGATGTCATTGAAACAGAAGATCAAGGATTACATATCTTAGAGTTAAACAGTGGTATTATGATGAACCATTATATGAAATTAATGGAAAATGGAGAAAAAATTGCCAAAGAAATTTATCGTACTGCCATCAATGAAATGTTTTTGAATTAGAAAGAAGGAAGAAATATGTTAGAAAACAAAGTAGCAATTATTACAGGAGGTACCAGAGGAATTGGACTAGAGACAGTCAAAGTATTCATGGAAAATAAAGCCAAAGTAATACTTTTTGGTTCCAAAGAAGAAACGGTCAAAAAAGCTCTTGATGAATTAAAAAATTTGGGATTCGAAGCTAAAGGTTATGCACCGAACTTAAATGATTTGAATGAGTTAGAAACCATTATGAAAGAAATTCATGAAGAATGTGGATCGATTGATATTTTAATCAATAACGCAGGAATCAGTGCCAAAAAAAGCATTGAAGAAACCACTCAATTAGAATTTGAAAGTATTATGGATTTAAATGTAAATGCCATATTTAATACTACAAAAGCAGTAGTTCCTTATATGAAAGAACAAAAAAGAGGAGTCATTTTAAATACAAGTTCTATGGTCAGTATCTATGGCCAACCTTCAGGAGTAGGATATCCAACCAGTAAATTTGCAGTCAATGGACTGACCAAATCCTTAGCAAGAGAACTTGCTCCTTCAAATATTCGTGTCAATGCTGTAGCGCCAGGGATTACCAAAACCGATATGGTCGCATCCTTACCAAAAGAAATG
>CAOWNX010000147.1 GCA_948552115.1 uncultured Bacilli bacterium | reverse complement strand
ATAAATTAGATACTAATGTTAATGAATTTTTAAGTGGTGAAAAAATAGAAAATGGAAAATATACAAATCGTGCAGAAGAAAATTTGATGCTTTTAACTAAACAAATTGAAAAAAGAAAAAGGATACTTAAAATTATTCAAAGAATACTTTTAATTTCTGTTTGCGTATTATTTGTTTTTAATATTATTTTCAATTCAATATATGGTGATAATTGGGATAAAAGTAATATGATTTATATGACTTATATCATAATGTTCATAAATTTTGTAACAGCAGTAATAATGTCATTTTTAAATTTTGATAATAAACATTGATATTAATATTGATTATATAAGTAATTACTAAATTATAATTTATGCAACAAATGATATTGCTTTAAACCAAGATATGAACTTATTTTTTACTGGTGCCTATCAGTAAAAGCACCAGATTGATTGAAACTCGAATTTTCTTTTTAGAGATTTAGAGTTTCAATACATCTTAGAGTAAAATGTTGAAGAAAAGATTTTCATTAAAAAAAAATTATGCTATAATCAAAATGTAATTGCCCTGTAGCCAAGTGGTAAGGCAGCGGACTCTGACTCCGTCATTTCATTGGTTCGAATCCAATCAGGGTAACCAAGCGAAGTAACTTCTGAATAAAGAAGTTTTTTTATTTACATAAAATTTTATGATATGGTAATAGAAATAAATAGATATATTTGTTTGATTTAGTAAAGATATAGTAAAAGTGCTTTTTTACTACTTATAGTATTTTGAAAGAAGTAAGAAAAATGTTTATAATATAACATGATAAAAAGTAGTAGGGGATTTAATAAACAAATTTGTCTCTTCTGCGAACCCTTGGTTCGTTCGTGGTGCACAATTTGTTAACGGTAGTAGCGCTGGTGTGTTTGATTTCGACCAAACGAACGGTTATGCTAATATCAATAACAGTTTTCGCGTTTTCACTATGATTTTAAAAATTACAAAAAAAATAGAAGAAATTTTAAGTAAGAAAATCATAGAAATTAAATTCCTTTCCGAAAGGAAAAACACATAAACAAATAAAATCAGATATGAAAAATATCTATTTTATTTTTGAAAAAGGGATTAAAATAAAAAATAATGGTTTGTCAATTCTAGCAATCCTTGGTTCTACCGTGGTGCAGCCTGGAATCATGGTGTAGGTGCTGGTGTGTTCACTTTCACAAATGGTAATGGTAACGCGAATCCGAATGACAGTTTTCGCGAGTCAAACTATGTTAAAAAAAATTCAAAATAATTGATAAAAATTATAGAAAAAATAACATAGAATTTTAATTCCATTTCGAAAGAAAAAATACATAAACAATAAAGTGAAAAAAGTATAAATAGAAATTTTCACTTTAGGAAAAAGGGATTAAAATGAAATAATAGATTTGTCTATACTTGGAATTCTTGGGTCCACCGTAGTACGTATTATAAACGTGGTATCATTGCTGACATGTTTTCCTTTTCAAAAGGAGTTGGTTATGCAAATACCGCAGCAAGTTTTCGCAAGTCATACTATGTGAAAAGAAATTCAAAATACTTGATAAAAATTATAGAAAAAAAACATAGAATTTTAATTCCATTTCGAAAGAAAAATACATGAAAGGTAAGTAAAAAAAATAATATTGCTTACTTTCCCAAACTTGGGATTAGGATATAAAA
>CAOWNX010000146.1 GCA_948552115.1 uncultured Bacilli bacterium | reverse complement strand
AATAATTCGTGCTCAAGAATATGATATCGATTTACTAATCGTTGGTAGAGGAGGAGGATCCATTGAAGATTTATGGGCATTCAACGAAGAAATTGTTGCTCGAGCAATTTATGAATCTAAAATTCCAGTAATTAGTGCAGTGGGTCATGAAATTGATTACACTATTTCGGATTTTGTTGCCGACCTAAGAGCACCTACTCCGACAGGTGCTGCAGAAATGGCAGTTCCAAGCATTCAAGAAATAAAAAATGCTTTACTAAAATATCAAGTAGAAATTAATCACCTCATGAAACAAAAAACAGATTTCTATACTCATCGATTAAATCAAGTAAAGAATTCTTACATTTTAAAAAATCCGAGCACGTTATATGAAATAAAAATGCAAAAAGTAGATTATTATCTAGAACAATTAAAAAATCAAATTCAAAAAATACTCACAGAAAAAACAAACCACTTCAAACAATTACAAAATTCCTATATTTTAAAAAATCCTTGGACTCTTTTTCAATCCAAAGAAGAAATTCTAAAAAATCAAAAAGAACAAATAATCGTTTATTTCGAAAAATATCTAAACAACAAAGAACATCATTTAGAAATGATCATTAATACACTAAAATTAGTAAATCCTTTAAATATATTAGAAAAAGGATACTCTCTCGTCACAAAAGACGATAAAATTATTACATCCAGTAAAGAAATTGAAAAAAATGACTTAATTTCCATAAAAATGAAACAAGGAAGTATAAAAGCTTTCGTAAAGGAGGTAGAGTAATATGGAAAAAACATTTGAAGGCGCCTTAAAAGATTTAGAAATTATTGTAAAAGAATTAGAAAGTGGAAACATCCCTTTAGAAAATGCGATTACCAAATATACAGAAGCAATGCAACTAGTAAAATTTTGTAGTGATTCCTTAAATAAAGCAACCGAGCAAATTAACAAAACCGTATTAGATAATGGAGAATTAAAAGAATTTAATATTAAAGAAGAAGGTGAATAAAATGGAAAAACAGGTAAGTGAAATTACAAGCCGCCAAAGTGACTTTGCAAAATGGTACACCGATATTTGTCGAGTTGCAGATTTGGTAGACTATTCCTCCATTAAAGGAAGCATGATTATTCGTCCTTATGGCTATGCAATTTGGGAAAACATTCAAAAAATACTTGACCAAAAATTAAAAGAAACAGGACACGAAAACGTTCAAATGCCGATGTTCATTCCAGAATCACTATTAAACATAGAAAAAGAGCATATCAATGGATTTGCACCAGAAGTAGCTTGGGTAACTATGGGAGGAGAAACTCCACTCGAAGAAAGAGTTTGCGTAAGACCAACCAGTGAAACCCTTTTTTGTGATCACTTCAAAAAAATTATCAAATCCTATCGTGACTTACCAATATTATATAACCAATGGTGTACCATCGTTCGTTGGGAAAAAACGACCAGACCATTTCTACGAAGTCGGGAAATATTATGGCAAGAAGGACATACCATGCATCAAAGTGAACAAGAAGCAAGAGAAGAAACACTTAGAATGCTACACATATATGAAGATTTCCAAAGAAATTATTTAGCTATACCAGTAATAATTGGCAAAAAAACAGAAAAAGAAAAATTTGCAGGTGCAGAAGAAACCTATACCATTGAGGCAATGATGCAAGATGGTGTAGCCCTCCAAAATGGTACCAGTCACTATTTTGGAACCCACTTTGCCGAAGCCTTTGA
>CAOWNX010000145.1 GCA_948552115.1 uncultured Bacilli bacterium | reverse complement strand
CAGAAATAGAAACATTAGCCAAAATTTTGAAGCAAGATGGTGTCATTTGCGTTCCAACTGATACCGTCTATGGCATTTGTGCACGAATTAATTCTCCCAAGTCGTTCAATAAATTGATGAAAATAAAAAATCGTTCCTTTAAGAAATCCTTTCCTGTCATGTGTGCAACGATAGAACAAATCAAAGAACTAGCTATAGTAGACGAAAAGACAGAAAAAATAATTCAAGCTTTTATGCCTGGACCAATTACTTTAGTATTAAAGAAAAATGGGAAAAAGAGAGTCACCAATAATGCTGGACTAAGAATGACCGATGAAATAGCCATTCGCTTAGCGCCAACGAAAGTATTAAAAGAATTAATTGAGTTAACTGGAAGTCCCATTTTTATGACAAGTGCAAATCCAAGTAATTTTCCCCCTTGCAATACCATAGAAGAAGTGAAAAATACACTTCCAACATTAGATGGATATTTAAGTGGAGAAATTTCTTGGAAAGCTTCGAGTACAGTACTGGTTTGTAAAGAAGAGCCTTTTTATATCCAAAGACCTGGACCCATAACAATGGAACAGATTTTAAAAATATTAGAAGAAAACAAAACGGAGTGATAAAGATGCAATTTCAAAAAATGAATCAAGAATATATTAAAAAAAATTATCCAAGCAATTCTTTTTTTCAAACCTATGCCAAAAAGATGTTAGGAAATCAAATTTTAGGAAACATTTTTGCTTTTGTAATGATGATAGGAGGATTCTATTTAACCTATTTTATTTGGAAACGAATGCAAAATCCAGAATTAGAGCTTGACCAAACCGTTGGATGGATTATGATTATTTTCTTTCTTATCTTTTCTCTTTTAATGTTCTGGTTATGGATTATTATGATAAAACGAATGATGCGAAAAAGCCTCGGCAGCATGAAAATGTGTGCCAAAGAATCAAAATATACATTACAAGATATCGAACAATTTGAAGAAGAAGCCTTAAACAAAGATTCTATCATTTTAAATATGGCAGGAGAAGACGTGAAAGAGAATCGTCACAATGCTTTCTATGACCAAAAAGATGGAATTTTAACGAAAAACTATCTTTGTTTGCAACCAGGAGAATTCATAAAATTAATGAAAATAAAAGATATCGATCAAACATACATCGTTAATCAAAAAATACAAAATACACCATCGAGCCATTTGATGATTTACATTTTTTCGAAACAAAAAACCGTTACCCAAGCATTTTGTACCGAAGAATGTGCTCGGGAGTTAGAATCTTTATTAAAAGAGAGAAACAAAACGATAAATTCCTTTGATAAAATCTTTGATGGATTAGAATTCTTTAAAATTTACGATAAAATCTTATCAAAAAAAGAAAAATAAATTTTTAAAATTAGAATATTTTGGTAAAAAGGATTTACTAAAGTTTAATAATCCCTTATAATAAAAGAAAGAAAAAAGATTGGTGTGAAATATGGAAAAAGAAAACCAGAAAAAAGAATTTTTAATTCAAAAAACGACTTATTTTTGTGCAATCATTGCAAGTATCATATGTGGGATTGCTTTATTCTATGAATGGATTACGGCAGATTTCGTTGATGAAATATGGATAATTTTATTAATAATCAATGGAGTAATTATAGTAGCAAATTTATTTTTAAACAAAAAACAATAACGAATCAAATTCGTCAGACTGTTGACAAAGTGGTATGTTAAAAATAACATACTTCTTTTTTTTGCCAT
>CAOWNX010000144.1 GCA_948552115.1 uncultured Bacilli bacterium | reverse complement strand
CAGGTAGAACATGTGGTTTCTCCAAAACCTCCTACCCCATTACATTCTTCACAAGTGTCATCTAAATCTAAGGTAATCGATTTTTTGCAACCTTTGATTGCTTCTAGAAAAGATAGTTCTAAATTGATTAAGCGGTCTCGACCTTTTTGAGGACGGGTAGCATTTCTTCTACTTCCCCCACCAAAAGAGCTAAATCCTCCAAAGGACCCACCAAATAAGTCATCAAAAATGCTTCCAAGGTCAAAATCTTCGAATCCAGAAAATCCTCCAGATGCACCGCCATTTTGGAACGCTGCATGTCCAAATTGGTCGTATTGTCTTTTTTTCTCAGGATCGGATAAAACCGCATAAGCTTCTCCAATTTCTTTAAATTTTTCTTCTGCACCTGGTTCTTTATTAACATCAGGATGACATTGTTTGGCAAGTCGTCGAAAAGCTCGTTTAATTTCTTCGTCGCTTGCTCCTTTGGAAAGTCCTAAAACTTCATAATAATCTTTTTTATTCATTTACTTCACCTTCTTTATTTAATAATTTTTCATAATCATCGATTTGTTCTTGGAAAAAAGCAATGGCATTGTTAAATACGTTTTTGCTTTGAATATCGATTCCAAGTTTTTGATAAGCTTCTTCCACGGTAATATTGCTTCCACTCGATAAGAAATCTTCATATTTTTCAATGATACCTGGCTCTAAATTGATGATTCGTTTTGCCAATGAGGCGGCAATGCTTACACAAATTGCATAGCTATATAGATAAAAGTCAAGGAAAAAATGTGATCTGGTAACCCACATGAGTGGAGAATATTTGTCATGTTTGATGACATCTCCTTGATAGAATTTTAATTGTTTTTTGGCTAAATTATTTAGAAAATCAGCAGTGATGGTATTTCCTTGTTCTATATGTTTATACATTTTTTCTTCCATTTCGCCTTCCATGATTGCTCCGAAGAAATTGTTTTGGAATGTTTTTATGGTATGCTCCATTCCAAGCATTTTTTCTTCTTTTGTTTTTCCATGATGTTTTAGATAATCATTTACTAAAAATTCGTTTGTCAAGGAGGCTATTTCTGCAGTATACATCGAGATATCTTGATACCAAGTTGGAGTTTTCTGTTGAATGTATTGATGATGTACGTTATGCCCTGATTCATGAGCAATGGTTAAGACGTCTTGAAATGTTCCACAAAAACTCATGACGATGCGAGATGGATGCAAACTGGTAGAAAGATTATATCCACCATTTACTTTTCCTTCGTAACTATAGTAATCAATGTGATGTTCTTCAAATACTCTTTTTAGTTTCGATAAGTAATTGTCTTGTAACGGTGCTAAAGCTTTTGTAATGATATCTTGGGCATCTTCAACGGAATATTCTTTCGTCTTTTTTCCCCAATTTTGCAAGGTATCATAACTGTGCAATGTTTTTTGGTCTAATACCTTTTTCATTAAACGATAGTAATTTTGATAAGCATCTTTGTGTTCTTTGGCAGATTCTACTAAATTTTGAAATAATTTGTTCGGAAGTTCAATTCCTTCTCTCATTTCTTCCCAAGTACTCGGGTAATGACGAATTTTAGAAAGATTTGTTCGATTTTTGATGTAATAATTTAAGTAGGCACTTTCGGTATTTTGATATTGTTCTAATGTACTTCCAAATTTCTTTTGTACTGTTTTTCTAATTTTTTGTTCTTTTTGTTGTTTTAGATATAATAGATTATTTGGTGCAATTTTCCATTTTTTATTTTCTACTAAAACAGAGCCATAATCGTGTTCTTGATTAATTAACATGGAAGAAAGTCTATGGAAACTGTTAAAGTTTTCGGTTAGT
>CAOWNX010000143.1 GCA_948552115.1 uncultured Bacilli bacterium | reverse complement strand
ATGGTCGATATATAGGAAAACTCGTGATGGAATCTTTTGAGATTCCACTTTATGTTTATGAAAGTGAAAATGGACATGATGTTGTAGTGCTCCATGGTCTTGGAAGTGGACCATATGCTGCTGGACAAATGGAAAAACTTATTAGTCTTGGGAGCAGATATTTTATGGTATGTGGAGGATGCGGTGTGTTAGAAAAAGATTCTAAGACTGGTGAAATTTTTATTCCAATATCTGCTGTTAGAGATGAGGGGACATCCTATCATTATATTAAACCTTCACGAGAAATGAATATAAAAGTTAAAGAACAAATAAGTAATTTTTTAGAAAATAAAGGGATTCCCTTTAAATGCGTAAAAACATGGACTACGGATGCTATGTATCGTGAAACTAGAAATATGATAGATTTACGAATTAAAGAGGGATGTCAAGTGGTAGAAATGGAGTGTGCATCTTATCTTGCAGTAGCTCAATATAAAAACGTTATGTTGGGACAATTGCTATATGCTGGTGATGATTTAAGCGGAAATCAATGGGATAGCAGAAATTGGAAAAGCAAGACTGACATTCGAAAATATTTATTAAAACTTACAATGGATTTATGTGGTATGATTTGTTAATAAGGAGTTGCTATGTTTATTTTTACAGGTCGTTTTCAACCATTTCATAATGGGCATTTAAGTATTATTGAGTACTTAAGCAAAAAATACCCAAATGAAATTATATGTGTGGCAATAATTAAGGATTATCCTTTTTTAGGAGAAAAAAGTGATTTTGATAAAAGGGTAGATATTGAGTTGTCGAAAAAGTCAGATGCACTTGACGCAGAAAAAACATTATATATTATTACAAATATCTTACAAAATAGAGGATATAAAAATACAGTTGTGACATTAATGCCACGTGCTTCTTCCGAATCTTGGAAAGTTATTGAATCTTTGTTTGATTGCAATCGAATATGGGTATTTACAGATAATCAACAGCAACCAGATTCATGGGAAGAATTGAAAAGAAATTTTTATGTTTCTATGAATGAGGATATTATTTTAGTTCCTATTGAAAAAACTGTAAATGGAACAGATATTCGAATTAGATTAAAAAATAAAGATTATGAAATATTAAGAGAATCTCTTCCGAAAGAAGTTATTGATTTTTATAAAAAATATGATTTTTATGAAAAGTAATTTCAATAGTACATGTTTTAGGATTGTGCTATTATTATATAGATTTGTTTCCATAAACAAGTTACAAATATATAAAGCGGTTGATATGTTCCCACATATGCGAAAAGTAATTGACATTCATTCCGTCCTCTCGTGCCATGTGGAGAGCGTATGTCTACTACATCGGACAGATTCGTGAAAATCCTTGATTTTAGGCACTTTGAGAGGTTTTTTACCTTTTCAAAAAGTGACCGGAAAACGTATAAAAAAGCAGTTTCCGATGGTGTAAACGTTTCAGTAATTCTGGATATGGGGTGCGGAAACACATCAAAGTAATGTTAATAATTCACCAAAAACTGTGTTATCCAATTAAATAAAAAAGTTCAAAAGACCGCTCATTTCCAAGACTTCTGGAATAGTGGTCTTTTGCATTGTTATACTAATTTGTTTATGAGCAGAAAGGAATGACAGGAATGGCAGAAAAAAAGCAGGGTTATTCTTCAAACGTTCAAAACAATGGTGTTGAAGGTAAGAAGAACACTTTTGATGGTAAAATCCAGTATTTACCCCTGGAGCTGCTGGCAGATTTTAAAAACCACCCGTTTAGGGTGGAAATGAATACAGAATTATTTGAACTGATACAGAGCATTGAAAAAGAAGGAATACTGGT
>CAOWNX010000142.1:243-1847 GCA_948552115.1 uncultured Bacilli bacterium | reverse complement strand
TTATGACAGAAGTTCCAATAACCTATGAAATAGAAAATACAAATACCATATTAAAAGGAATTATAGATAAAATATACTGGAAAAAAGAAAATAACGAAACATGGATAAGCCTGATTGATTACAAAACAGGAACTCCAAATATAAATTTAGACTATTTAACATATGGATTAAACTTACAACTTCCAATTTATTTATTACTCTTAAAAAAACTTCCACTAGAAAACATAAAAATCATTGGATTCTACCTTCAAAAAATTCTTCCGCAAATCAAAGAAAAAGATAAAATTCATACAGAAGAAGAATTAAAAAGAAAAAATCTAATGTTGCAAGGATATTCAGTAGATGTCGAAAGTCGAATTCAATCCTTTGACCCCACTTATGAAAACAGTAAACTAATCAGTGGAATGAAAAAAAGTTCCAAAGGTTTCTATGCATACTCTAAAATATTGAGTGAAGAGCAGATAGAAAAAATGGAAAATATAGTAAACCAATTAATCAAAAAAGCAAATCAGGACATTCAAAACTTTAATTTTCCAATTAATCCGAAACGTATAGGAAATAAACTAATTGGTTGTGATTACTGCAAATATCAAGATATTTGTTACCGAAAAGAAGAAAATATAGACAACTTAAAAGAAACAAAATTACAAGAAATCGTAGGAGGAAAAAAAGATGCCAACATGGACGAAAGAACAATTGGATGCAATTTATAAAAGTAATACCAATATTATCGTAAGTGCTGGAGCAGGTTCTGGAAAAACAGCAGTATTAACAGAAAGAGTCTTAGAAAAATTAAACCAAGGTATTCACATCAATGAATTATTAATTTTGACATTTACAAAAGCTGCTGCAGGAGAAATGAAAGAGCGAATCCGTTCCAAAATAAGTGAAAATCCAAAATTAAAAAGAGAATTAACATTAATTGACAGTGCTGACATCACAACCTTTGACGCTTTTGCACTTTCTCTTGTAAAAAAATATCACTACCTTTTAGACACCAATGTCAATTTACAAATAACTAATGAAACCATAATCGAGTTACTAAGAAAAAAAATCATGCGAGAAATCTTAGATTCATTCTATGAGCAAAATGACTTAGAATTTACAGACTTTATTTCTGATTTTTGCATCAAAGAAGACAATGAAATTTACAAATCTTTACTTGAAATTTCCAAACAATTAGAAATTGAAGTATCAAAAAATGAAATATTAGAAAATTACACATCAATTTTTTTTCAAGAAGAAAAAATAAACGAATATATCCAAGAATATGAAAAATTGATTTGGGAATATCAAGAAAAAATAAAAGAAGCTTTAAAAAATTTAGCATACTATGTTCCAAAAGAATATCATGAAAAATGCGAACAAGCCTTATATTCCATATTAAATGAGCAAGATATCGATGTCATTTACAGTTACAAATCCTCAAAATTGCCTCCATTACCAAGAGGGTTAGAAGAAATCTCCAAAGAAAAAAAAG
The DNA here is from genome assembly GCA_948552115.1 of uncultured Bacilli bacterium. Lineage (GTDB taxonomy): Bacteria > Bacillota_I > Bacilli_A > RF39 > UBA660 > MGBC162267. Next base: position 367 of record CAOWNX010000142.1, on the reverse strand, counting down.
AAGAAGTAAATTCTGCACTAAAAGAATTACTCACATTATTAGAATATGGCACGAAAGAACAACTAAGAAAAAATTTAAAAAAAATGCACCAAAACATTACAGTCCTTTGTCGTATTCTAAAAAA
>CAOWNX010000142.1:0-233 GCA_948552115.1 uncultured Bacilli bacterium | reverse complement strand
TTAGAACAAACCAAAAAACAAAAAAAATATTACGATTTCAATGATATCGCCTCTTTGGCATCCAAACTACTCGACGAACACCCAGAAATTCAAAAAGAACTTCAAAATCGATTCCATGAAATTATGATTGACGAATATCAAGATACCAATGACATACAAGAAAACTTTATTCAAAAAATTTCTCAACATAATGTTTATATGGTGGGGGATATTAAACAAAGTATTTATCGATT
>CAOWNX010000141.1 GCA_948552115.1 uncultured Bacilli bacterium | reverse complement strand
AGAACATATTTTTCAAGTGTAAGAAAAACAAAAAAATAAATTCCCCACAAAATAAAATTCCAACTAGCTCCATGCCAAAGACCGGTGAGTAGCCAAACCACAAACAAATTAAAGATATGACGACACTTTGATACACGATTACCTCCCAAAGGAATATAAACATAATCTCGGAAAAAAGAAGACAATGTCATGTGCCACTTTCTCCAAAACTCAGTAATGGACGCACTCACCAAAGGATAATCAAAATTCTCAGGAAACGAAAAACCAAACATCTTACCAAGACCAATTGCCATATCACTATATCCACTAAAATCATAATAAATCTGAAACAAAATTAAAATAGCACAAATCCACAAACCGAAAAAAGACGGAGAAGAAAATAAAGGTTCATAAACCAAAAAAAGAGCATCTGCAATCAAAACCTTTTTGGCAAGCCCAAAGACAAAACGTTGAATTCCTTCTGAAATAGAAGCAATACTCTCTCTCCGAAAAGATAAATCATGAGAAATATCTTGATAACGAACAATCGGTCCTGCTACCAATTGTGGAAAAAAAGAAATATAAGTACAGTATCCAAAAAAATTTTTCTCTCTTGATATATTTCCTCGATACACATCAACCAAATAACTGATATTCTGAAAAGTAAAAAAACTGATTCCAAGTGGAAGAATAACGGAAAAACTTACAGAAGATAATCCAAACAAATGCGTAACATTTTGTAGAAAAAAATTCATATACTTAAAATAAATTAATAATCCCAAATGAAAGAAAATTCCTAAAAACAAAAGCCCTTTCGTTTTCTTTTTCTCAAGTAACATACCAAAAAGATAACTGAGAAAACAAGAAACAAGAAGCAACAACAAATACTCTTTTTCTGAAAAATAATAAAAAACAAAACTAAAAAGCAACAACACAACATTTCGATACCTTTTTGGAGCAACATAATAGCACAAAAACAAAAGTGGCAAAAAAAAGAAGAGAAAACGAATACTCGAAAATACCATAACTCTCTCCTATTTCAAAGCAACAAAATTATCTCTTAATTGATCTGCAATATCATTTGACATAATAAGAAGAACCAAATCTCCTCGAGATTCTACATATACATGTTCTGCCTCTACACAAATCCATTTTCGTGGATCTGCATTCTTCTTAATTTCTTCTTTGGCTTTCTCTGCGTCACTGGCATTATCAAAACGAATCAAAACCACAGAATGAGCAATAGATCCAGTCATAGATTCACTTGCTAATGCCTCTTTATAATTCATATTGATAAAAGAATATCTTTCAAAATTTTCCTCATTAAGTGGAATATTTTCAAGCATCATTGGTAGATTTTCCTCTCCAATTCCTTCATAAACTTTTGTCATAATATCTGTCAAACTACCTTCAATATTTTTTTCACCACAACCTGTAATACTAAATGCAAAGACAACCAAAAGTAAACTAAAAACTATTTTTTTCATAATATCTCCTAATCTTTCTGTTTTATTTTATTTTTTAAAAATTCAGCAAATTCCTCTTTCGAAACCGTAACAGTTTCATCACTTCCAAATAAACGATAGCTAATCAAATCATCATCCGCTTCTTTTTGTCCTAATATAACGGTTACTGGAATTTTTCTTACTACACTATCTCTCATCTTATAGCTAAGTTTTTCATTTCTCTCATCCATCTCGACACGATATTGATCTTTGAAAAATTCAAATACACGCTTGGCATACTCCCTATGATATTCTAAATTTACTGGAATCACATTCACTTGCACTGGAGCAAGCCATAGTGGAAATGCACCTTTCGTCTCTTCAATCAAATAAGCCATAAAACGATCGAATGTCCCAAGGATAGCACGATGAATTACCACAGGACGTTTCTTTTCTCCCCACTCATCCACATAAGTTA
>CAOWNX010000140.1 GCA_948552115.1 uncultured Bacilli bacterium | reverse complement strand
AAAATGCCTATTGTCACATCAAAGTAAATTCATTTAATCAAACAAAATTAGAATGGAACTTAAATATTGAAGCAAAGACCGATTATGATATTACTTTAGAAAATCAAATTTGTGGAAATAATAACATAAGTAAAATAATAATTCATGTCGTTTCCCTACAAAACAAAACATGTAAAATTAGAAGTCTTGGAAAAATTATGAAAGAAACCAAAGAAAACCAATTCACAGAAGAACTAAAAGGGTTAGCACTAGAAAATCAAACAATTTCCTTTCTTCCTGACTTGATGGTTGACTCTAGCGAAGTTACAGCCATTCACAATGCAACCTTACGTTGTATCAATGAATTAGAATTATTCTATTTAAAAAGTAAAGGATTGGATGAAATTACAAGCAAAGAATTGATAAAAAATGGATTTTTAAATAAAAAAGTATAAGGAGGTGGATTATGAATCGCGAAGACTTTCCAATGCTTCAAAAAGATATTATCTATCTAGACAATGGTGCTACCACACTAAAGCCGCAATGCGTGATTGATGCAATCGTAGATTATTATTCTAATTATAGCGCCAATGCACACCGGGGAGATTATGATATCTCATTCAAAGTAGACCAAATGTATGAAAGTACAAGAGAAAAAGTAAGAAACTTTATAAATGCAAAAGAAAAAGAAGAAATCATTTTTACAAGTGGAGACACTGAATCATTAAATATGATTGTACGAGGATTTTTTGAAAACTTAATCGAACCCGAAGACGAAATATTAATTACCCAAAGTGAACATGCTTCCAATGTTTTGCCATGGTTTCGATTATCTCAAAAATATGGTTGCAAAATAAACTATATTCCCTTAGACGACAACCATTATGTTACATTAGAAAATGTCAAAAAAAGTATCACTCCCAAAACCAAAATTATTTCCCTTGCCCACATTACCAACGTCATTGGAGATATTCGTCCTATCAAAGAAATTTGTGCTTATGCTCATGAGAAAAATATCTTTGTTGTCGTAGATGGAGCACAAAGTATTGCTCATAGAAAAACAGATGTCCAAGACCTAGATGTCGATTTTCTAACGTTCTCTGCTCATAAAATGTGCGGACCAACTGGAGTAGGAGTACTTTATGGAAAAAGAGAATTACTAGAACAAGTAGAACCATTAAATATGGGTGGAGGAATGAATGAATCCTTTGATTCCGTAAGTGAAGTATTTTTAAAAGAATTACCAACAAGACTAGAAGCAGGAACTCCAAACATAGCAGGAGTCATTGGCTTTGGTGCTGCGATCGACTACTTAAATAGCATTGGTATGGAACAAATTAGCAATTATGAAAGTAAACTAAGAAGATATTTAGTTGATAAATTAATTAATATACCTCATATCGATATCATCAATATTGAAAGTGATAGTGGAATTGTCGCTTTCAATGTCGAAAATATTTTTAGTCAAGATGTTGCATACTACTTAAACAAATATAATATCTGTGTTCGAGCTGGAAACCATTGTGCAAAAATTTTAAAAAAAGAAGTGGGAGTAACCAATACATGTCGTGTAAGTTTATACTTTTACAATACTGAAGAAGAAATCGATTGTCTAGTAGATTTACTAAGAGATAAAGAAAAAATATGGAAAGAGATGCTATAAATGGATGAATTTACAAGAAGAGAAATTATTATGGAACATTATCAAAATCCAAAAAATAAAAAAGAAATCAAAGACGAAACTTATAAAAAAGTAAATACCAACAATTCAAGTTGTATTGATAATTTAGATATTTATGTAAAAATAAAAGATAATATCATTGAAGACATTTGTTTTTCCGGAGAAGCTTGTGCCATTAGTACCTCATCTTGCTCGATTATGATAACGAACTTAATTGGTAAAACAAAAGAAGAAGCGAAAGAATTTAT
>CAOWNX010000139.1 GCA_948552115.1 uncultured Bacilli bacterium | reverse complement strand
TATTGTGGAGATAGTGGTTCTTTTAAAGATGGAGAAGAGTTCCCTAATCATAGATATTTGGATACATATAAGGCAGGAGAATCTGGAAATACTAATTATAATCGTCGAATTTTGGGGGATGCAACGGGAGAAATGGGTCCATTTACAACAAGAAATGGAGAAAAAAGAACTGCTGGTTCTTGGTATTTCGATGAAGCAATGTTTGTTTTTTCAGCTCTACCATGGGTTATACGAGGTGGAGGAAATGATTCAGGAATAGGAGCTGGAATATTTTATTTTCATCATGCAAGTGGTGGCATCTATTCAAATTATAGTTTTCGTATTGCTCTATCAATTCCATAAAAAAAGTAGCCATCGCTACTAAATCTTTTGAATCTTACTCTTTTTGCTTATAAAAATAAAACCTAAAATAATGAGACCAATAAGGGAAAGAATAGAAAGAAAAGAAATATGATCACCTGTTTGAGGATTATCGATTCCAGGAGTTTCTGGATTAGAAGGATTAGAATTATCACCATTGCCATCATTGGAAGAAGAAAGAACTTTAATAAAAAAGTGATAAGTATCTTTCTTTTGTCCATTCAAAGAAGTAATGACAAGATCATAATAAGGTTTTTGATTATCAATTTCATAAGGAATTGTATAATGATGATTATTTGCATTCAAGATATATTCAAAAACAATGATTTCAGTACCTTGTTCAATCTCAATCGTATATTCTTTTTTACTAGAATCAAATGGTTCAGTTAAATTACCATTTTGAATTGAAAAATCACGAATACTCGTATCATTTTCATCATTCGTTTCTTCTTGGTACTTTTCCCTAGCAATTTGAATTTGATAAGTTTTACGATTTCCATTTTCTGCTTCTACAACGATAGAGCAAGTATTACTGCCAACTTCCAACCTACAAGTCTTATCGCTGACGACTTTTGCTTTCTCATGATTGACAATGGGAGCAAAAATGACAAATTCTACATCATAAGATACCATAGCAGAATACTGAAAAATATTTGGCTGAAACAAAGGAGAAAGTTCTCCAGAGCTTAATTTTAATTCTTTTAATGTGGCATCATTCGATGGAATAGGATTTGGATTCGATTCTTTTTCTCGCTCCACAAAAATATAATAAGTAGCTCGTGTTTGATCTTCAGCTTCTACAATAATTTGACAAGTATTCATGCCTACACTCAATTTACAAATCTTATCACTGACGACTTTTGCTTTCTCATGATTAACAATGGGATAAAACATTAATTCCGTTGTTTCATTAGGTACTTTTGTAGAATATTGTAGAATATTTGATTGAAAATTAGGATTCAACGCTCCAACATTCAAAGTTAAATCTTTTAATGTTGCATCACTTGATAAAGTAGGTTTCTCCTCATTTTGTTTTCGCGTTACAAAAACAGTATAAGTCTTTTGTGTTTTATTCTCCGCTTCTACAATAATTTGACAAGTATTCAATCCCCCCTTTAAAGGACAAATCGTTCCAAAAACAACTCTGGCCTTTTCGTGATTTAAAACGGGTGTAAACCTTACTTGTTCCACACTATAATCCACAGTAGCAGAATATTGATCAACATTTGACTGAAACTGTGGAGAAAGTACCCCATTACTGATATATAAATTTCTTAAAGTCGCATCATCACTAAAACAAACTCGAGTATATTCCGCTTCACTCACCAAATTTCCAGTTTTGTTAAAAAAATTATTTTGGAAATCTTTTACACAACGTTTTACACCAATATCTGTGTTGTGCATTTTTGTCGTACTATCACTAGTTAATTCAATTGTAATCGTTGCAATTCGATAACTTCCAGATTGAACTCCATTCCGATAATAATAAAAAGTATTTGCTAATCCACTAGAATTAACCCAACCATCTTCCATGACAATCTTAGTAATTTTTCCATTCGTAACTTCCCAAGTACCACTCAAATAATTTAAATCCAAATCTGTTG
>CAOWNX010000138.1 GCA_948552115.1 uncultured Bacilli bacterium | reverse complement strand
ACTGAATCAATAACAATGATATTTACTGCTTCACTTCGAACCAAGGCTTCACATATTTCTAACGCTTGTTCTCCAGTATCTGGTTGAGAAAGTAATAGTTCGTTGATATTGACTCCTAAATTTTTGGCATATACTGGGTCAAGAGCATGTTCCGCATCAATAAACGCTGCTCTTCCACCCATTTTTTGAACTTCCGCAATGGCATGTAGCGCAAAGGTCGTTTTTCCAGATGATTCTGGTCCATAAATCTCAATGATTCGACCCTTTGGATATCCTCCAACTCCAAGTGCTACATCAAGGGTTAAAGAACCACTGGAACTTACTTCTACTTCCATGTGTTCTTTGCCTCCTAGTTTCATAATGGCACCTTTTCCAAATTGTTTTTCAATATCTGCAAGTACTTGTTCTAGTGCCTTGTCTTTATCTTTGATATCTTTTGTTGTCTTCATAAATCCTCCTAAAGTTTGTAGTACACGTTCATTTTATTATAGTTTTTATGCTTTGTCAATCTTTTTTTCAAACATTCGTTTGGTATCTGTTTCCAAACAAAAAAAGATATTTTGCCTTATCTTTTTTGCCTTTTTTTCTATATTTTTCTTTCAATTTTTTAATTTTTCTAAAACACAATCTAGAATTTCTTTGGAAATTTCTTTTGGAGTTTTGATGTCATTTAAATTTTGAATCGGTAATTTCTTGTGACATTCAAAGATAGTGAATCCGTATTTTTCAGAAATTTCAAAATAAGCAGTTTCCGCATTTTTAATATGTGTTTCATTTCTTTCATGTTCGTCTGATTTTTCTTCTACTCGATTTTGTTTTAGTAATTTTTCACCTTCGGAATTCATATGCAAAAAAAGTTTGATTTCAGGTTCTGGAAGTCCTAGCATTTCAAATTCTAGTTTGGAAATCCATTCGTACATTTCATCCCTTTTTTTTGAATCTGATATTTTTCCACCTTGATGTGCCATATTGGAATAGGTATAACGGTCTAATAGAATCACATAGCCTTCCTTTTGTTTTTCTAATAATTTTGGCAAGTTGTAAAATCGATCTGCTGCATAGTAAAGAATTCCTACTTTTGGTTCTACATGAGGAGCAGTTTCTGAAAACCACCCATCGCAAATACTTTCTTTTCCTAAGTAAGGGCCACCAATGATTTTTCCCGTTGGTGTGTCATAACATGGATAAGACATTTGAAATACTGGATATCCTAATTTTTCTAAATTTTCTTTCAATAATTTTGTTTGCGTTGCTTTTCCAGAACAATCCGTTCCTTCAATGACAATTATTTTTCCTTTCATAGGTTCACCTTCTTAAAAAGATTATAACAAAAAAAATCTTCAAATTTTTTTCTTTGAAGACATTCTTTTATTTTTTGTTAATCAATAGATTTCTCGCTTGTAAATAATAAATACAACCATTTAATATACTTAAGACACATGCTATTAATATTAGAGCATCTGCAAAGTAAAAATTCCAAAGTTCAAATGGTAAATTGTAAAATAACATGAGAGCAATTCCTGCATTTAATGTAATTTGACACCATAATCCCAGTTTACTTTTTTCATTCATTTTACCATTGTCGGCACTTATTTTTTTCATTGTCTCTTCCACAATATATTTTATTAATAAAATAATCGGAATAATGACAGAACAAAATCCATGGTAAGCTAAAATGATTAAAATTCCCAAGATAAAAATTTCATCACTGGATTTTTCTATTTCTAATAATAGTTTTAATTCTTTTGATTTTTTTTGTTTCATTTGTGATTTAATAAATTTAAAGGCGAGTAAAAATAAATAAATAATTCCTACTACTAAAAATTTTGTATCAATGATGAATGAGAAAGCAAAGGAACTAGGACTTTCTAATACGCATTTTGTTAATCCTCATGGACTTGATGCCAATGATCATTATAGTAGTAGTCGAGATATGAGTATAATGGCAAGCGAACTTGTGAAGCATGAAAA
>CAOWNX010000137.1 GCA_948552115.1 uncultured Bacilli bacterium | reverse complement strand
AAGACTGTTATACTTATTTGTCAACAGTCTGAAACTAGAGTCTACTCTCTAGTTTTTTTTAATTCCTCTTATGATGGGAATTACTAGCTTTTTTTGTTATATAAAATAGCACAAAATATCATATGCATCCTAGTATAACTTAATTACTTAAGAACGACTACTATACGTTCTTTTCTTTAAAATGTCAAATTTCACACAAACATTTTTAATTTATATCGTATCTGTAGTTCCAAAACCACCTGTACGTTTTCCACCACAAATATCATGGTCTACTTTTAAATAATTCAAGAAAATTACTTGACCGATAGCATCTCCTTTATGAATCACAATCTCATGATCTAAAAAATTATAATATTGAAAATAAAAGTGTCCATCATTCGTTTCATTTTCATAATAATCAGCATCAATTACACCAACACTATTTGCCATGACCAAACCTTTTTTTGGTCCACTACTACGATTGACAAGAATATAAAACTCATCTTCCTTACAATAAGCTTTTAATCCAGTAGGAATTAATGTCGGTTTCATTCCAAATTGATAAGGCGGTATTACCACTTCTTTTGCTGCTTCGATATCATATCCAGCACTATACTTCGTTTTACGGATTGGTAAATGAATATCTTGGTTCTCATATCCTTTTACAACTTCAAAACCTCGTTCTTTCATTTCTTATCTTCCGTCTTTTTCTCTGATTTTTTTGGTTTAGGTAATGCTTCTTTCCTTGATAAATTCAGTCTTCCACGATTATCATAACCCATTGATTTAACGATAATTTCGTCTCCTACTTTCACAATATCATTTGGTTTTTCCACTCTCTTATGATCAAGTTGTGAAACATGAACTAACCCTTCACATCCTGGCCACAATTCTACAAAGCAACCAAACTCTTCTACTTTCGTAACTTTTCCATTATAAATTTTTCCAAATTCTACTTCTCTTACAACATTCAAAATCATTTCTTTTGTTTTTTGAATAATTTCGGCATCTGTGTGATAAATAATAACTCTTCCATCATCTTCTAAATCAACTTTCACAGCATCTTTATCATTTACAGTATTGACATGACTTGCTTCTAAAATAATTTTCGTAATCATTTCTCCACCGCGTCCAATAACATCTTTAATCTTTTCTGGATTAATTTGGAATGTCTCAATCTTTGGTGCATAAGGACTAAGTTCTTTTCTAGGTTCAGAAATAACCTTACTCATCATATCTAATATCTCAAGACGTGCCTTTTTTGCTTGAGCAAGTGCTTCTTTCAAAATTTTCTCCGTAACACCTTTAATTTTAATATCCATCTGTAATGCTGTTACACCAGATTTTGTCCCTGCAACTTTAAAATCCATATCTCCCATATGATCTTCTAATCCTTGAATATCGGTTAAAATGGTATATTTCTTTTGATCCTCACTCGTAATTAATCCCATTGCTATTCCTGCTACTGGTGCTTTAATTGGAACTCCAGCAGCCATCAAAGAAAGACATCCTGCACAAATCGTTGCTTGACTACTACTTCCATTACTTTCTAAAATTTCACTCACAACACGAACTGTATAAGGGAACTCTTCCTCACTTGGCATCACTTGAGCTAAAGCGCGTTCCCCAAGTGCTCCATGACCAATTTCTCTTCTTCCAGGTGCTCCATATCGACCAGTTTCTCCAACCGAAAATGGAGGAAAATTATAATGAAGCATAAAACGTTTTGAGTCTTCAAGTCCAAGACCATCTAAAATTTGATGTTCCCCAATGGCACCCAATGTTGTCGTTGCTAAACTTTGTGTTTGTCCTCTTGTAAAGACTGCTGAACCATGAGTACGAGGAAGTAAATCGATACTTGCAGATAATGGACGAATTTCATCCATTGCTCTTCCATCTGGACGAATTTTTTTATCTGTAATTAAATGTCTTACTTGAGCACCTTCTACACTCTCTAAAATTTTAGAAACTTGCTTTAATACCTCTTCTTTTGTTTCACTATCTTTATATA
>CAOWNX010000136.1 GCA_948552115.1 uncultured Bacilli bacterium | reverse complement strand
AACAGAGACTGGAACTGATGAAATCATTGATGCTCTAAAATTTTATGATATTTCTTATGATGAAGGGCCAACAAGTAGAGAAGAAGAAAAAGGCGAGTATGGACCATATATTCAAAGTAAAAGAAAAGATATCTACCAAGCATATGTAAGACATCTTATCGAAAAAGATTTAGCTTATCCAAGTTTTGCAACCGCTGAAGAACTAGAGAGTTTACGCCATCAACAAGAAGTTTCCAAATTACGAATTGGTTACTATGGAAGATTTGCAACCGACCGAAACTTATCAATGGAAAATGTACTTCAAAAAATTGAAAATGGAGAAAAATACATCATTCGGATGAAATCTCCAGGTTCTTTTGAAAATCGAATCACATTCCAAGACGAAATTAAAGGACTTGTAGAAATGCCAGAAAATGATATCGACCATGTCATATTAAAAAATGATGGACTTCCAACTTACCATTTTGCACATGTCATAGATGACCACTTAATGCATACAACTCATGTAATTCGTGGAGACGAATGGTTAAGTAGTCTTCCAATACACATTCAATTATCAAATATGCTTGGATTTACTCCACCAAAATATGCCCATACTGCACCAATCATGAAAGAAGAAAATGGATCTCGTAGAAAAATAAGTAAACGAAAAGATCCAGAAGCAAATGTATTTGAATTCAAAAAAAGAGGAATCCCAGTATATGCTGTAAAACAATATCTAATGACTATCATTAACTCAAACTTTGAAAGTTGGCTAGAAGAAAACCATGAAGAAGACCTTGATCAGTTCATTGTAACATTTGATAAAATGAATCGCAGTGGAGCATTATTTGATGAAGAAAAACTAATCAATTTAAGTAAAAACTACTTGTCAAAATTAACCGCTCAAGAATTCTATGAAGAATTATTAAAATGGACGAAAGAATTTGCACCAGATATTCATAAAATTTATGAATCTGAAAAAGAGAAAACCATTGCCATGTTAAACATCGAACGTGGAGGAGAAAAACCTCGAAAAGACTATGAAACTTATCAAAGCGTATATCATAACATTTGGTATATCTTTGATGAATTATTTTCTCCTACCAAAGAAGATTATGAATGGGATAAAATAATCGATATGGATGCAATCAAAGAAATTTTAACTACATATATGAAATCTTATTATGATGAGAAAGACAATCAAGAAAAGTGGTTTGAAAAAATAAAACTACTATGTGATGAACTTGGATATGCAAGCAATATGAAAGAATACAAAAAAAATCCAGAAAATTTTAAAGGAAATGTTGCTGATGTAAGTACAGTAATCCGTGTTGCTCTAACCACGAAAAAACAAACTCCAAATCTTTATGACATCTTACAAATTCTTGGAACCAATAAAATCAAAGAAAGATTTGAAAAAATTTACCAAAAGTAAAAGAAAAGATACATAAGACTAAAATTTTTAATTCCTTTTTGAAGAGTTAGAACGATTAAAAAATTAAGAAATACTATAAATTTTCTGTAGTATTTTTTTTGTTGGGTTCCTTTTCACAAAATTCTACGATTAATTTCTTATTTTTACACATAATATTGATAGATGAATTTATTTCTAATTCCGCTACAATAGTTATAGATTCGTTTTCTTTTAGTAAAAGAAACTTTTCTTCTTTGTTATCAAAAGTTTTTATTTTCATTTTTTCACTACCTAACACACGACATAATATGCCGCGATTTAAAATAAATATAACATTGTCCCTTTATAATTGCAATTGAAACGGTGGATGAGTGCATGAAATTGAATGTTAAGGATTATGCCAATAAAGATATTATAAGATTTTTAAGAGAATATGCAAGCCTTACACAAAAAGAATTAGCAAATTCATTAAAGAAAAATGTGAGAACCATTCAAAGATATGAAGCTGGAGATATCAAAATTGATTTAGAAGTAGTAAGAAGTATTTGTGAACTTTGTGATTTATCATTAACCATCGAATCAAAAACCAAAGACAAGATAAAA
>CAOWNX010000135.1 GCA_948552115.1 uncultured Bacilli bacterium | reverse complement strand
ACCATTCCAGTTTTTCCTTTATCTTTTCCAGCTATTATTTGTACGTTGTCGCCGACTCTTATTTTCATAGATATACCCTCCTATAGAACCTCTGGTGCAAGGGATACAATTTTTGAAAATTCTTTTTCACGTAATTCTCTCGCAACAGGTCCTAAAACTCTTGTTCCAATTGGAGTTTTATCATCCTTGATTAAAACACAAGCGTTGTCATCAAATTTGATATAACTTCCGTCTTTTCTTCTGATTCCTTCTACACTTCTAACGATAACTGCTTTTACTACTCTCCCTTTTTTCATATTACTATTTGGGATTGCTTTTTTTACGGTACATACTACGATGTCACCAATATTTGCAGTTTTTCTTGTACTTCCACCTAAACATCTAATTACTAATACTTCTCTAGCTCCTGTGTTATCAGCAACTTTAAGTCTTGATTCTTGCATTACCATAAGATTACCTCCTATAGAATAACAGCATCAATTAGTACTTCAACAAGTTCATATCTTTTTGTTTTTGATAATGGTCTTGTACTTCTAATTTTTACTGTATCTCCAACTTTTGCTATATTTTTTTCATCATGAGCAGCATATTTTTTTGAATATTTTACTCTTTTTCCATATAGAGGATGCTTTTTGTGGGTTTCAACTAAAACAGTAATGGTTTTATCATTTTTGGCACTAACTACTTTACCAATTAATTCTGATCTTTTATTATCCATTATTTGTTACCTCCCTTGGCTTCTTCTTTTTTCATTTCATTTAAAACTGTCATCATACGAGCGATATCTTTTTTTGTTGCATCAATTCCAGATGTTTTTTCTAAATTTCCAGTCGCTGCTTTCATTCTTAAATCAAGTAATTCACTTTTTGAATCTTTGATTTTCTTTTCGATTTCTTCTCTTGTTAATTTTCTGATTTCGTTAATTTTCAAGAGAATCACCACCATTCATGTCGTCTTTTTTCACAAATTTACATTTGATTGGAAGTTTATGAGCTGCAAGTCTTAATGCCTCTCTTGCAATGTCTTCTGTAACTCCAGAGATTTCAAACATAATTTTGCCCTCTTTAACAACTGCAACCCATTCTTCTACGCTACCTTTTCCTTTTCCTTGACGAGTTTCTAAAGGTTTTTTGGTTCTGGCTAAGTGAGGGAAAATGTTAATATAAACTTTTCCACCACGTTTCATAAAACGAGTCATAGCTATACGAGCTGCTTCAATTTGACGTGCACTGATATAATTTCCTTCTTTGGCCATTAGTCCATAATCACCAAAATGAAGGCTAGTATTTCCTCTTGCATGTCCGTCATAAGTTAAGCGATGAGGTTTTCTATATTTCGTTCTTTTTGGCATTAACATGCTCATCACTTCCCTTCATCGTTTTTTTGGTAGGAAGAATTTCACCTTTGTAGATCCATACTTTCACACCGATTTTTCCATAAGTAGTATTTGCTTCAGCAGTTGCATAATCGATATCTGCACGAATTGTATGAAGAGGTACAGTTCCTTCTGTATATCCTTCGGTACGAGCCATTTCTGCTCCACCAAGACGTCCAGAAACTGAAGTTTTAATTCCTTTTGCTCCTGCTTTCATCGTATTTCTAATTGCTCTTTTTTGGGCACTTCTAAATGGTGCACGATTTTCAATTTGAGCTGCAATATTTTTTGCTACTAGTTGTGCGTTTAAGTCTGGATTTTTTACTTCAATGATTGAAACATATACGTCACTACCAGATACTTTCTTTAAAGACGCACGTAATTTTTCGATATCTTCTCCACCACGTCCGATGATTACACCAGGTTTTGCAGTATAGATATTTACTTCGGTACGTTCTTTTTTTCGTTCAATTGTTACTGAGGCAATTCCAGCATCTTTTAAATGTTCGTCTAGGTATTCACGAATGCGAATATCTTGAATTAATTTTGTTCCGAATTCTTTTTTATTGGCATACCATTTTGAATTCCAATCTTTATTTACTCCAAGTCGATATCCAATTGGATTAACTTTTTGTCCCATTATTCATTGCCTCCTTCCGTAATACCATCACTTACTTCTACATAAATGTGGCTGGTTCTTTTATCTCTTCGGTCTACATTTCCACGACTGGCAAACTTAATTCTTTTGTAAACAGGTCCTGGATTAATGTAACAAGTAGATAT
>CAOWNX010000134.1 GCA_948552115.1 uncultured Bacilli bacterium | reverse complement strand
AATATAGTACCAAGAAAATTTTATTTAGATGAATTGTTTGATAATTTTTTAGAAGGAGATTCTTCCAAATTGAAATGTGATATTTACGAAGAAAATAATACTTATTTTATTGAAATGGATATTCCTGGATTTACAAAGGATGATATTAAGATTGAATGTAATAATGGAAATCTTGTAATATCTGCAGAAAAGACAAGTAAGGAAGAAGAAGATACGAACAAGAAATATATTCGTCGTGAACGTATTTATGGAAAGTATACAAGAAGTTTTTATCTTGGTGAAGTGGATGAAGAACATATTGAAGCAGCATTTGTTGATGGAATGTTGAAGTTGAGTATTCCTAAAATTGCTGAAAGAGATACGAGAAAATTCATTGAAATTAAATAATAAAAGAATAAAAAGGGGGATAGAAATCGAGAAATCGGTTTCTTTTTTGATATAACTTTTTTGATTGGTTTTGTCGAATTTCTTGTCTTTCAAAAAATATTATTACAATAACAAACTCATGAAAGAAGAAATAAAAAATTGAAATTGCTAAAGAGATTCTTTTAAAAGAAATGATTATTTTAGATATTTAAGAGATTACGGGATTAAATAGTTCAGAAATTCAAAAAATACAATCTATAAAATAAGTATAGATAATAAGATGAGAAAAACATTAACTTATTGACTTTTTTGGGGATTAAACATATACTAGTTTTAGTTAAAGGCAGAGAACAAGACGTTAAGTGAAAAAATTTTATAGAGACTCTATGGTTGGTGGAAATAGAGAAAATTTCATTTATGAATCACTTGGGAGCTGGAAAACTGAATATTTTTAAGTTTTCATCGCAGAATTGCGTTATCAAAAAGAGAAAAAATTAAGGTGGTACCACGAATTATTCGTCCTTTGGGTGCCATCTTTTTTATTTTATGGAGGGAATATGAAAGAATATAAGTTATTAGAAAATAAGCCGATTGCACAAGAGGAAGAAGAAGTTTTACAAACTTGGGGAAGTGTTAATAATATTTTAGATCAAACGATAGAAAATCGAAAAAATGCTCCTTATTGGGTTTTTTATGATGGACCAGCTACGGCAAATGGTCATCCTGGACTTCATCATATGTTAGCTAAATTTTTGAAAGATACATTTTGTAAATATAAAACAATGAAAGGTTATCAAGTGATTCGTAAAATTGGATGGGATACACATGGCCTTCCTGTAGAACTTCAAGTTGAGAAAAAGTTAGGACTTGGAAGTAAGAGTGATATCGAATCTTATGGTATCGAAGCATTTAATCAAAAGTGTCGAGAAAGTGTTTGGGAAAATGAAAAGACTTTTACGGATTTGACGAGTAAAATGGGTCAATTTATCGATTTAAAAAATCCTTATATTACGTATGATAATAATTATATTGAAACTGAATGGTGGATTTTAAAGAAATTTTATGAAGAAGGATATTTTTATTTAGGAAGTAAGATTTTACCGTATTGTCCTCGTTGTGGAACAGGTCTTGCAAGTCATGAAGTAGCTCAAGGATATAAAGAAGTTAGTGTGGATACTGTTATTGTTCCATTTCGAAAAAAAGATAGTGATGTTTATTTTTTGGTGTGGACAACAACTCCTTGGACATTAATTTCTAATGTGGCTTTGTGTGTTAATCCGAATGAAGATTATGTATTGGTAGAATCAAAAGGAAATCAATTTATTTTGGCAAGTAAACTTGTTTCTTCTGTTTTAGATAGTGAATATACGATTTTAGAGCATTTTGTTGGAAAGGATTTGGAATATCAAGAATATGAGCAATTGATTCCAAGTTTATGTGTAGATAAAAAAGCATTTTATGTGACTTGTGATGAGTATGTTACGATGGATTCTGGAACTGGTATTGTCCATATTGCTCCAGCATTTGGAGAAGATGATGCGAGTGTTGGAAAACGTTATCAACTTCCTTATTTGAATCCAGTTGGTGAAGATGGAAAATACTTAGAAGGTTTATGGAAAGGAAAATTTGTTTTTGATGCAGATTTGGAAGTTATTAAGTATTTAAAAGAAAATGGAAAATTGTTTAAAAAGCAAAAGATGACTCATAATTATCCACATTGTTGGAGATGTTCAACTCCTTTGATTTATTATTCCAAACCTAGCTATTATATTGAAACAACAAAGTTTAAAGATAAAATTATTGAAGCCAATAG
>CAOWNX010000133.1 GCA_948552115.1 uncultured Bacilli bacterium | reverse complement strand
AGAATAATCGAAGAACAACGCAGTTTCCTTGGTATATTTCAAACCGAAACAACCTGTAAAACTTGTGATGGTAAAGGAAAAACATACAAAGAAAAATGTTCTCATTGCAAAGGGACAGGACATATAAAAAGAAAAAAAGAAATTGAAATCAATATTCCAGAAGGTGTAGACAATGGATATCAATTAAAAATTAGTGGCAAAGGAGAAGCTGGCTACAACGGTGGACCAAATGGAGATATCTACTTTGAATTTAAAGTAAAGTCGAGTCCAATTTTTGAACGAGACGAAACAGACCTTTACATCAAAGCACCAATTACGATTACTGATGCAACACTAGGATGTAAAAAAGAAATCCCAACCATTGATTCCAATGTAATCTTAGAAATAAAACCAGGAACGCAAAATGGAACCAAATTAAAATTGAAAGGAAAAGGAGTCAAAGGAATCAATTCCCTTCGCAAAGGAGATTTATATGTCATAATTGATGTAATTATTCCAAGCAAACTATCTAGAGAACAAAAAAAATTAATGGAAGAACTGCGAAAAACAGATTTAGAAAATGAGCCAGAAATCAAAAAATTTAACCAATATCTTTAACATATTTTTTAAATATGTTTTTTTTCATTTTAATCATAAGTTTTCAATTTTAAGAAACGAGAAATATTGACAAAAAAAACTCTTCCCCATATACTAATTATAATAGGTGATAACATGACAAAAAAATACAAAATTGCTCTAACAACGCTTTCTTTCGTTTTTGTTATAATTTTACTTGTTGGATTAGGATATCTATTTTTTGAAAAGCCCTTTTCCAAGCCAGATAATGCTTATGTTTTTGTCGATGGGGACTTATCTTTTAACTTCTTAGATGGAAATGAATTTGATACGACAGAAAGGGAAATTTCCATTAACTTTTCTGTAACCAATACCTCTAATATTCCTTATTTTTACAATATAAACTTAAAAAATACCAACGATTCTAAAGATGCAAGCTTCACGCTAGAAAGTACAAGAACAGGATTTCAAACAATTTCCAAAAAATATCCATCTGAGAATATAACACTTGCAAGCACCATTCGGATTAACGGTTCAGAAACACATAGTTATACCTTTACCATAAAAAATGAATCAAATGAAACCATTAAAGGTTCTGTGATGACAGAATTAGAAAAAGATATGAGTACTCTTTCCAACATGATATTAAAAAATAATATTGTAAATACAACAACCAAAACCGAAGTCGCATCTTCCATTGCTACAGAAGAAGAAGGATTAATCGAATCCACAGACGACTATGGAACGAGTTACTACTTTCGAGGTGCAACAAAAAATAATTATGTTTCCTTTGCTGGATTTATATGGAGAATTGTAAAAATCAATGGAGATGGAACCGTAAAATTAGTTTTAGACTCCCTAATGAATAACAACACTCAATACTACACTGGAGAGTTTGATTTACTACTAGAGAATTCTAATATCTATCAAATATTAAATAATTGGTATGATGAAAATTTAAAAAGTTATGATAATATCATTGCACCATTCTCCTTTTGTACAGATGACACAACGGACACTGAAGGATTTTCATCCCTAACTAGAATATACACCAACCATGCTCCCATCTTCCAATGCTTAGGTTCAACGTCTCACTTAAAAATCGGATTACTAACTGCTGATGAATTATCCTTTGCTGGAGCCACCAATCAATCAAACAACCAAAATTTTTATCTCTATAATCCAAATATCAAAACCAGTTGGTGGACCATGAGTCCTGCAAAAAACATAAACAACACCTATACATTTATTGAAGTAAGCAAAGATGGATTACTAAATGAAGGAACCAATGGACAATTATTCCGTGGAAATCGTCCTGTCATAAATATTATGAGAAGAGCTACAGCAACAGGAACAGGGACAGAAGAAGATCCATACAAAGTAAATAACGCGTAAAGAAAATGTGAATATCACATTTTCATTTACATTGCAAAATTACAAGTGATATAATACTCATAAGAAATGGGTTGTCTGCTACCCAAAACTAAGGAGTGAGTAAATATGCAATTTCTCGAAGACATTATTTCCTTTGTGAAGTCATTATCTATGATAGACATTATCCTATATTTTGCAGTTTTAGTACTAATTATTTTAATTATTTCATTAATTTATGTAATTAAAACAAGTGAAGAAGAAAATGACGAAGAAGAGAAGAAACCTCATCAAACGATTTCATTCCCTAAA
>CAOWNX010000132.1 GCA_948552115.1 uncultured Bacilli bacterium | reverse complement strand
TAAGCTTTTTGATTCATTAACGAAACAAAACCTTCCATACTACCAGCCACTCCACATGCAATCACAATTGCTGCATCATTTCCACTTCGAAGCATAAGTCCATATAACAAATCACGTAAACTCAATACCTCACCAACTTCTATATAAATTCCACTCCCATATGCTTTTAATACTCGTTCATCCACAGTAATACTAGTATCCAAATCCATATTCTCAATCGCTACAATTGTCGTCATAATTTTCGTAGTACTTGCAATCAATTTTTCTTTTTTTGCATTTTGCTCATACAAAACTCTTCCTGATGACAAATCCATAGCTATCATACTTTCTGCACTATAAGCAAAAGCTTGTGGAAAAAAGAAAAAGAAACAAACGACAAAAAACACTTTCTTCATACATTTCACCTATCAAACTGTATGAAAAAAAGGACCATTTAAGTCCTATTGAGAGAAAAAATCAAACTTGATGATAAGAAAGACGAATCAAATAATCTAAATGTTGTAACATAGAAAGAGAAATCGTTGATAAATTCTTTTTCATTTTTTGATACATCTTAGAAATGTCTTCCTCCTCTTCCAAAAACCATTCATAATACAAATATTTCATTTTAAAAACATTTTTTTCATCATATAACGTATTTAATTCTACTAAAACAAAATTTTTCATTTTTTCCATCTGACGATTTTTATGATTTACTCCCCTTTTATTTAACTTCTTATAACCAATAACAGAAGAAGTTAATGTATACATATATTCATTCAAATGATTACTTTCTAAAATACTTAAATAACTAATTGCTTCGACAAAACCATTTGAATTAATCGCAACAGCAATGGAATTTTTTGAATCACTTAATAAAAAAGAAGCATAAAACTCATCTAGATTTCCTTTATATACTGTTTGATGTGCAACTTGCTCACAAAAATCTGAATCCACTTGCACTTCATAATTTAAAAAATCACAAATTGTTTCAAAAGAAACACGAAATAAAGGAATTTTTTTGACAATCGTAAAATAATCATCTTTTTCCCATTCATAAAACTTCCAAATATGTTCCAAATCAAAATTTAACACGACATCGTAATAATAGTTCACAAAAATACCTACCCTTCCATGAAAGTATCATTAAAAGAATACCAAAGAAAAACAACTGACACTCAAATCTACTAATAATAAAATGAACCATATTCCAAAAACTATACCCCATTGTCATCAAATTCAAATATAGAATTCCAAAAGCAAGACCCACACTACAAAAAAACATACCTAAAAAAAACAAAAAAATTCGTCCCATTTCCATCTCCATTAAATTCTATTTATAAAAATTAAAATTTATTATATAATGTACTAGGTGATTATATGAATCTTATCGAATATATTATATACGGAATAATCCAAGGACTAACCGAACCACTTCCTATTTCTTCCAGTGGACACTTAGTACTCATTAAAAATTTAGTAAATACAAATCTGTTTAGTGATTTAAACTTTGAAATTGTTGTAAACTTTGGATCTTTTCTAGCAATTCTATTAATTTTTTGGAAAGACATCTTAAAATTAATCAAATCTTTCTTTTCTTTCTTATTTAATAAAAAAAATAGAGAAAAAACCAAAATTGATTTTAAATACTGTATGTTAATCATAATTGGTTCAATACCTGTCGGAATCGCTGGTATTCTTTTAAAAGATAAAATTGAAGAGATATTTTCTAGTGTTCAATTTCTTGGTATCACATTTTTAATTACAGCTCTTGCACTTTTCTTAGTAAGAAAAGCAAATGGAACAAAAAAAGACTCCGACATTACATATAAAGATGCAATTATTATTGGGCTATTACAAATGATCGCACTACTACCTGGAATCAGTCGTAGTGGAACTGTTTTAGTAGGATGTCTCCTTTGTGGATTAAATAGAAAAGCATCCTTAAAATATACATTTATGTTATACTTCCCAGTTTCTGTAGCTTCTATGGGACTTGGAGTATTAGATATCATGGAAGCAGGAAATTTAAATAACTTATTATTACCATACGCACTTGGATTAATAGCTTCTGGAATCGTAACCTATTTCTCTTACCAATGGCTAAGTAATTGGGTAAAAAAAGGAAGCCTTTGGAAATTTTCAATCTATTGCCTATTCCTTGGTATATTTGTATTAATCTATTTTAGATAAAAAAGTTTTACGGATACATCCGTAAAACTCAGACTGTTGACAAATAAGTATAACAGTCTTTTCTTTTAGGAAAAAAAATTATA
>CAOWNX010000131.1 GCA_948552115.1 uncultured Bacilli bacterium | reverse complement strand
CCATCATAATAACAACTCTCCGCACTTTCTATCAATTTTTTTGTTGCCACGAGCATTAATTTTTCATCATGATCCTCAGCTATTTTAATAACGGTAGGAACAAAAATCATCAAAATAGAAGCAAGAATGGTAAATGACAAAACCAATTTATTTTTCGTCACTTTGCCCTCCATAATAATTTGCCACAAATTCCTTTTTAAAATCTAACAGTCAATCATTTGAAATAGCAGAACGAAGTTTTTCCATCAAACGGATTAAAAAACTAATATTATGAATCGAAAGTAATCTTGCTCCAAATGTTTCCTCTGCCACAATCAAATGACGAATATAAGCTTTTGTATAATGTTTACAAGCATAACAATCACAAAAATCATCAATAGGTGTAAAATCTGCTTTATAAGAAGCATTTTTCAAATTGATTTTTCCATATTTCGTAAAAGCGTGCCCATGTCTTGCCAAACGAGTCGGACTCACACAATCAAAAATATCAACTCCTCGAATTACTCCTTCAATCAAATCGATTGGTTCTCCAATCCCCATCAAATAACGAAGTTTATTCTCTGGTAAAAACGGAATGGAATAATCAATTGCTGCATACATCTCCTCTTTACTCTCATGATCATTGGCAACACCGCCAATACTATAACCATCAAAATCTAGTTTTACCGTTTCTTTCGCACTGAACTCTCGCAAATCCTTATGAGCCCCTCCTTGAACAATTCCAAAAAGCATCTGCTCAGAATTTTGATGTGCATCACGCCCACGCTTCGCCCAACGTAACGTTCTCTCGACACTTGCTTTCAAATAAGAATAATCTGCTTTCGCTGGAGGGCATTCATCAAAACTCATGGCAATATCACTGCCGAGCTTATTTTGAATTTGAATTGACAATTCTGGAGTCAATAATAACTTCTTCCCATCAATATGACTTTTAAAAACAACGCCTTCTTCTGTAATATCTTTTTTCTTATTTTTTGCCAAAGAAAACACTTGATATCCACCAGAATCTGTTAAAATGGGCCCATCATAATTCATAAATTGATGTAAACCACCAGCAGCAGCAACGATATCTTCCCCAGGTCTTAACCATAAATGATACGTATTGGCTAAAACAATACCTGAATTCATTTCCTTTAATTCTTCAGGACTCAAGGTCTTAACAGTAGCTTGTGTACCAACTGGCATAAACATAGGTGTTTCATATATTTTTCCACGATACTCAAATTGCCCTAACCTTGCTTTCGTATTTTTTGAAACCTTTTTCAATTGATATTGAAACTTCATAATCTCACCAACTTATCTCTATTTTAACAAACAAAAGAAAAAAAAGAAAAGCTTATTCTTCTTGATTTAACATAATCAAATCAGTAAAAAAAGAATAAACGAATCAATTTCATTCGCGATCCAAAATCATTTGACTCAGTCCCACATAATCATTCATTGGGATTGAAAAATCTTCTTCCTCATTCATACATCGTACACGAATCAAATTATTCTCTACTTCATCCGTTCCAATAACGATTACATAAGGAATTGCATCCCGACTAGCAGTTGCAAAAATTTTATTTAATTTTCGAGAGTTATATTGAATTTCTACACGAACATTTCTCTTACGGAGCTCACTTGCAAGAATTAAAGTTTCCTTTTTTGTCTCAAGAGGAACCAATAACACATCAAAATCCGATTCTTTTTCTTTCTCTTGTGCTTTTACAATCTCACAAATGGCATCCAGCCCAAAACTACATCCAACGGCTGGATACTCATTTCCATCCGAAATAAAATTTGTAATAATCTTATCGTATCTTCCTCCACCACCAATGGCACTAGTCACTTGGCTATTTTTCGCAAATACTTCAAAAACAGTACCCGTATAAATATTAAGTCCACGAGCAAGTGTCAAATCAATATTTGTTTTCGTTGAAATATGTAAAGCATCCAAATAATCCTTCACTTCAGTTAATTCTTTTAATCCTGCTTGAACATTTTCATTATCGGAATTCTTTAGTTTTTCTTTCACCCCAGCAAATCCTAAACTAAAATATTCATACAAATCTTGGATTTGTTCTTCTTGCATACCACATGCCAAAAATTCTTCATAAATTTCTTGTTTTGTCAATTTCTTAAACTTATCAATAACCGTAATCACACTTACCATTTGATTTTCTGTAACTCCACATAATTCTAAAATTCCTGTCATAAGTTTCCGATTATTATAATCTACGTTAAAAGAAATACCCAAACGTTCAAAAGCGAATACATAAAGACTTATGAGTTCTGCATCAATAAAAA
>CAOWNX010000130.1 GCA_948552115.1 uncultured Bacilli bacterium | reverse complement strand
AAGTCTAGTAGTTTTAACACACTTTTCTTCTTTTATAACATTAAATTTATCACATATTTCTGATTATATTTAGGAAATTAATATTTTCAAAAGTAAAATTTTACCAAAAAAAGAAGAAGTTTTTCACTCCTTCTTAACGAGAAGTCTTTTGAATCACAAAAGATTCTCCATCCACATCCACAACAAAATGATCATTAAACTCCGTATCTTCTTGCAACAATGTATTTGCAAGCAACGTTTCAATATTCTTAGTAACATAGCGTTTTAATGGACGTGCTCCATAAGTAGCATCGTATGCATCATTGACAATTTTTTGCTTTGCCTTTTCACTTAAAATAATGTGAATATTACTTGGGTTTAATCGAACCTCAATGTCATGAATAATTTTATCCAAAATACCAAATAAAACATCTTTTGGTAACGCATGAAACAAAATAATTTCATCAATACGATTAATAAATTCTGGTCGGAAATTACGTCTTAATTCTTCCATTACTGGTTTTTCATAATCGTTTCCCTCTAAAATATACTCACTACCTAAATTACTTGTCATAATAATAATCGTA
The DNA here is from genome assembly GCA_948552115.1 of uncultured Bacilli bacterium. GTDB lineage: Bacteria > Bacillota_I > Bacilli_A > RF39 > UBA660 > MGBC162267. Next base: position 1,736 of record CAOWNX010000130.1, on the reverse strand, counting down.
TTTTTAAAATCAACTGTTCTTCCTTGACTATCCGTAATTCTACCATCGTCTAAAATTTGTAATAAAATATTAAATACATCTTTATGTGCCTTCTCAATTTCATCAAACAAAACAATACTATAAGGATTTCTTCTAACTGCTTCCGTAAGTTGTCCACCTTCATCATATCCAACATATCCTGGAGGAGCTCCAATCAAACGAGAAACATTAAAACTTTCCATATACTCCGAACAATCAATTCGTATCATATGTCTCTCATCATCAAATAATTCATAAGCAAGACTTTTTGCTACTTCAGTCTTACCAACTCCAGTTGGTCCTAAGAAAATAAAGGAACCAATGGGACGATTCGGATCTTTAATTCCACTTCGAGCACGAATAATCGCTTCACTTACTAATTTTAACGCTTCATCCTGCCCCATAACTCGTTTCTTCAAATTACTTTCCAAAGCTAAAAGCTTATCTCGTTCTCCACTTACTAATTTTTGAACTGGAATATTCGTCCAACGTGAAATGATACTAGCAATCCCTTCTTCATCTACCACATCACTTAAAATTTGAGATTTTGATTTTTCTTTTAATTCCTCTAATTCTCCTTCAAGTTTTGGAATCTCTCCATGACGAAGTCTTGCTGCAACTTCTAAATTATAATTATTTTCTGCAGCCTCTAAATCAAATCTTGCTTGTTCCAACTCTTCTTTCTTTCGATTCATTTGATCATTGAAGCTTTTCTCTTCTTCCCATTTTGACCGCATAACAGATTCCTTTTCTTTTAAATCTGTAATATTCGTTTCAATCTCTTGTAACCGACTCTTACTTAACTCATCTTTTTCTTTTTTAAGGGCTTGACGTTCAATTTCTAAACGCATTAACTCTCTCGTTAACGTATCTAACTCTACTGGAACAGAATCCATTTGCATTTTAATCGTCGCACAAGCTTCATCCACCAAATCAATTGCTTTATCTGGTAAAAAACGATCCGTAATATATCGGTCACTAAGTGTTGCAGCAGAAACAAGAGCATTATCCTTAATTGTTACACCATGATAAATTTCAAAACGTTCCTTTAAACCTCGCAAAATCGTAATCGTATCCATGACATTTGGTTCACTAACCAGAACTTTTTGAAATCTTCTCTCTAACGCTCCATCTTTTTCAATATATTTGCGATATTCATTGAGTGTAGTAGCACCAATCAAACGAATTTCTCCACGAGCAAGCATTGGTTTTAACATATTACCAACATCCATTGCTCCATTTTCTCCACTACCAACAATCATGTGAATCTCATCAATAAACATAATAATCGAACCATTACTATCCTTTATTTCTTTTAACACTGCTTTTAAACGTTCTTCAAATTCCCCACGATACTTTGCACCTGCAACCAAAGCTCCCAAATCGAGTTCCCAAATACGTTTATCTTTTAAACTCCCTGGAACATCTCCCTTCATAATCCGTTGTGCAAGCCCTTCCACAATTGCAGTTTTACCAACCCCTGGTTCCCCAATCAAAACAGGATTATTTTTTGTCTTTCGCGATAAAATACGAATCACATTTCGGACTTCTTCATCTCTTCCTATTACAGGATCTATTTTTTTATCTTCTACATTCTTGGTAATATCTCGACCATACTTTTCTAATACATCTTTCAAACTATCATTTTCTTGAAAATTCATAAATTTCCCTCCTTTTCTTAACATACCCAATTTTAACGCAATTATTAGCACTTGTCA
>CAOWNX010000129.1 GCA_948552115.1 uncultured Bacilli bacterium | reverse complement strand
TACTACAGATAAAAAAGGATATAAAAAATATAAGTCAAATGATGAAAACTGCAAAAATTGTCCATTAAGAAAACAATGTACCAAAAGCAAAAATTGTCAGAAAGTAATAATACGACATATATGGGAAGAATACAAAGAGCAAGCGAATGAATTTAGATACACACAACTTTGGCATGATAATTATCCTTTAAGAAAAGAAACAATAGAAAGAATATTTGGAGATTGCAAGGAACAACACGGTCTTCGTTTTACAAGAGTTCGTGGGTTGGTTAAAAATGAGCATAACGTCACGATGATTTTTGCGTGTCATAATTTAAAGAAAATGGCAAATTGGAGATGGAAAAATTATTCAAATAAGTCATTTTTCTATCGCTTTTTAACAAAATTAATAGATTTAAAGAATTTATGGCAAAAAAAAGAAGTATGTTATTTTTAACATACCACTTTGTCAACAGTCTGAAACTAGAGAGTAGACTCTAGTTTTTTAATTTTTTATATATTTTATAAGTTAATTTATATTGTTTTAGTAGGGATATTTTGAAAAATTCTTTTATTTTAGTTCGTCTGGATATCGATTATTGTAATTATTTATGCGCTTTGGTTTCAGAGTTCCCTCTAATTATGGTAAGAAATAATTAAGAATATTTTGCTGGTACTTCGAATTCAAGCGTTTTTAAGAGATGTTGTAATTTTAAATTGTAGAAGAAAAATTTTTGGAATATTCTTCGAATCTTGCTTCTGTAGAATAAAAAAGATAAAGTGTTTAATTTTCTTTATCTTTCAAATATAAGTCATAATATTCATCGTAGGTGATATTTTTATCATGAACGTCGGTTGCTACTTCAATTCCGACATATCTTAAATGCCATGGTTCTTCGATATAACCTGTGATTGGAGTAGTTCCTTTGGCGTATCTTATAATAAATCCATATTTGTAGGAATTGTTTTGCATCCATTGGTAATCTGCTTCTGTTAAATTGTCACTAAGTGTACTGCTTCTTACATCTATTGCTAATCCTAATTCATGTTCTGAATGTCTTGGTCTTGCAGAATAAGTGTCTGCTGCTTTTTTTCCATCACGGTTTACGTAACGATTATATAATCCACTTTGATAATTTTTGGTTCGATAAGCACTGAATGGAATAATTTTTACATTGTCCAGTAGTGCTGCACTTTCTAATTGATCGTAGCTTTCTGCAGCTTTGGCACGTAGCTTATAACTGCTATAAGTACTTAGTGGAGTTAGGTCACTTGGAACATAATCTTCTGGAAGTCCACGATATTTATTTAGTAAAACGGTATAAGAATCTGGATTTTTAATGGTTTCGATTTGAGAATAAAAGTCAATATCTAGACCAATATTCACTTTGGTAACTGCATCTTGTGGAGTCGTTTGGTTGGCTGCCATATAAGCTTTGTATCGTTCTATTTTTTCAATGTTAAGATTACTTATTTTTAAAAAGTCGTTACATTCGGTGTAGTTCATTTCTTTTAATTTATTAATGTTTTCATCACTTAAGTATTCTAATATATTGTTGATTTCTACTGGAGTATATTTTTTATCTAGAAATAAATTTATAAGTTTAGGGAATTCTTCTTTATCGCTTGCTTTAATCTCATAGTAAGCGTCGATGTATTCTTCTTTTAATTCATGATTTAAAATCATTGTTTCTAATGTTTTGGAATATTCTTTTTCTTCAATTTTATCGAAGATATTTTTTTCCTTCATAATTGAAATCGCCTCATTAGAATATGGTATGTTTTTTTCCTTAGATTTAGAAGGAGAAAACAATTTTATGGTGTATGTGATAATGAGTACAATTAAAATAATAATGATGAAAATTCCAATGTATTCCCATATTTTTTTGATTTTCTTTTTTCTTTTCTTTTTCATTGCTTCACCTGTTATCATTATATCACTAAATATTTTTCCTATTCGAATTTTTGTTTTCTATTTTACAAGTTTCCAATCATATTTTAATAATTTATACATAGAGTTTATCGAGGTGGAGTATGAAGAAAATATTGATTGTGTTTTTGAGTGTTTTTTCTTTTGTAACACTTGTTTATGCTGAGGAAGATTTTGCACCCAATAGTAAAAGTGCTATATTAATTGAAGCAAGTACAGGAAGAATTTTATATGAAAAGAATAGTGATGAACCTTTGAAGCCAGCATCGATGACAAAAATTATGAGTATGCTTTTGATTATGGAGGCTGTGGATTCAGGGAAAATAACTTTATCCGATTCTGTGATGATTAGTAAAAATGCTGCAAGTATGGGAGGAAGTCAAATTTTTCTACAAGAAGGAGATACTTATAAAGTAGAGGAACTTTTGAAGGGAATTGCAGTAGCCAGTGG
>CAOWNX010000128.1 GCA_948552115.1 uncultured Bacilli bacterium | reverse complement strand
GGAATCTAGATGACGAATGGAACCTGCTGCAGCATTTCGACAATTTTGTAGTAGTGGCAAGTTCTTTTTTGCTCTTTCTTCATTTAATCTAGCTAAGGTTTCTCTCGGAAGATAGATTTCTCCACGTACTTCAATATCTACTGAATCTTTTAAGGATAGTGGAATGGTACGAATGGTTTTTACATTATGAGTAATATCTTCTCCGATTACTCCATCTCCTCTGGTTGCTCCAGTAATCAACTGTCCTTCTTCATAATGAAAGGATCCACTTAAGCCATCAATTTTCAACTCACAAACATATTCAGGATTGAAACCACTTTTTTTGATTCGCTCATCGAAAGCTCTTATTTCTTCTTCGTTAAATACATCGGGTAACGAAAGCATTGGCAACTTATGACGAATTTTATTAAATTTATCGATTACTTCTCCACCTACCCGTTTGGTTGGAGAGTTTTTATCTGCAAATTCAGGATATTCTTTTTCTAAATCTTCTAGTTCTCTTAAGTATTTATCAAATTCTTGGTCAGTCAGTGTAGGATTTGCTAGGGTATAATATTCATAGTTTGCTTGGTTTATAATACGTACTAATTCTTGAATTCTTTTTTGTGCTTGCTCTTTCATTTTTTGCCTTTCTACTCAAAAAACTACCAAATATGAGTTGGATATTCACCTGATTTTTTTAAATTTTCTAAATTTTGTTTTACTTCTTCTAAGTCTTCTTTGTATGTCATTCCAAGCCATAGTCCACTTGAAGTGCGTGATTTTAATGTAATTTTTTTGGAACGTAAATAATCTTGTAAAAACTCAGAAATTAACGATTCAGCGGTATCTAAATGTTCTAAGTTTTCTTTCATAAAGTTTGTAAAATAATCTTCAAAATCTTTTAATATGCTTTCTTGGAATCCAAACATATTCATAGATACTGGATGAGTTGGCTCGATTTCAAATGGAGTATCTCCGTTTAGAGGTTTTGCCATTACTTTATTATCTTCATAACCTACGTTACATTCTACGATGTCTTCTACGTTATCTTCATTTAAGTAAAGTACTCCACGCTTTACAAATCCATATTTACTATCTACAGAATTAAATGGATAAGGAATGGCTATGTGGGAATCTTTATTTTTTTCATCGTTTAGGAATTCTGCTAATATTTTATAAGAGTCGTACCCATAAAAATCATCGGCATTAATGACTGCAAATCCTCCATGAATTAAATCTTTGGCAGCAAGTATTGCATGTACGGTTCCCCATGGCTTTAATCTATTATTTGGAATCGTTACAAATTCTGGCACATTTTCCATTTCTTGAAAGGCATATTCTACTTTAATTTTGCTTTCAATTCTCTTTCCAATGGTTTCTTTAAATATTTCTAAGTTTTCTTTTTTGATAATAAAAATGACTTTTTTAAATCCAGAGCGAATTGCATCATAGACAGAATAGTCAATTAAAAAGTTATTATCATCATCTACTGGAGTAATTTGCTTTAAACCTCCAAAACGGCTTCCCATTCCAGCAGCCATTACTACTAATGTTAATTCATTCATTTTGTTACACTTCTTTCTAATACTTTTTCTAATTCATTTTCTAAATCAAATTCTAATGCTTGTAAGGTTTCTTTGATGTTATCGCCGATTTGCTCTTTTTGAATTTCCTGTGTTTTTGAATCTCTTAAACAAATCCAATAGCGAAAGTCTTTTAAAGTTATTTGCAAATTGTAGGAAGAATTGGTTATCATTCCAAATATATTTGGGTAATTCTTCTTGTCTATTATCTCACAATTCATTAGATATTGGTAGTTTCTTGACTCAATTATTTGTTTCTTTAAGTGATTATCACGATTATAAATCTTTATGAGACTTCCATTTAATAGTTCAATTTGTAATGCATTTTCAATTACTGGTGTGATTTCATATGGCATTAATAAATGATATGTAGAAGGACCTCCTAATTCTTTTTGTAAATAAAATCGTTTCATTTCTTTCCAAAATTCTGTTTCTTCTCTTTTTACAATACATTTATTATGACCATTTTGAATCATTCTTGCTTGAAAAGCACCGTTGTGGGTTTTAGATATGTTAGCAAATATGTTTGATTTTTTTGCTTGTGGATAACAGAGTGTAAGCCATCTTTTAGCAATTTGAACTCCCAATTCACGCGAATCGGTTGTTACAGTAAGTAATAGGTTATCTTCTTCTTTTATTTGAATATTCCATTTTTCATGTGGTTTTTTTATTATTTTTATTTTTGGATCTGTTTTTGCGTTCATATTTCCCCCTAAGACATTTTTTTCAAACTTTTGTGATTTTTCATTAATTTACGAACACCAAAGTTTTTAGCAAAGGCAATGGTTACGATCGTTTTGTC
>CAOWNX010000127.1 GCA_948552115.1 uncultured Bacilli bacterium | reverse complement strand
TGGCAGTGTTGTTCCGAGAGATAAAGTTCATCAAAAGGGTTTGTGGCACCGTGCAATTATTGTAGTGATTGTCAATAAAGAAAATCAAATTTTGTTACAGCAACGTTCTAATTCAAAGGAGAAAAATCCTGGCATGTGGGATATTTCGGTAGCTGGACATATTTCGGCGGGTCAAGATTCTTTGTCTGCAGCAGCTAGAGAAATCAATGAGGAAATTAGTGTGAATTTAGGAGCTTATGTGGATGTTCGGGAATTTCGTTTTATGACATCTTTTCGGAGTGAGGTTGTATATTCTGAAAATTTTATTGAACGTCAATTTTATGATTTCTTTATTTTAAGAAGAGATGATATGAATCTTGCGAAAATCATTTTTCAACCGAGTGAAGTGCAAGCAATTCAATTTGTTAGTTTGAGTGAACTTGCAGCAATGAGAGAGAAGAAAGAGCTGGTACCACGAGAAAATGTTTATGAGATTTTAACAAATTATTTATTTCGCATGTAAAAAAGAAAAGAGGAAAATTTATGTATTTAAAAGAATTAATGAAAGATGTAGAAAAGTATTTGGATAGTGAAGTAACGTTACATGGTTGGGTGAGAAATCATCGTCGTCAGAAGGATTTTGGATTTATCGCATTCTCAGATGGTACACAATTTCAAACTCTGCAACTTGTGTATGATCAAGAAACGGATGGTTTTTTAGAAATTTCTTCGATTCGGGTTGGAGCTTGTATTGAAGTAGTTGGTATATTACAAAAATCTATTGGATCTGGTCAGGAATATGAATTTAAGATTCATAGTTGTAAAATTTTAGGAGATTGTCCAGAAGATTATCCACTTCAACCAAAACAACATTCGAATGAATTTTTAAGAAGTATTGCTTATTTAAGGCCAAGAGCAAATTTGTTTCAGGCAGTATTTCGAATTCGTAGTTTAGCAGCAATGGCAATTCATACCTATTTTCAGGAGAGAGGTTATGTCTATGCTCATACTCCTCTTATTACAACTGCGGATTGTGAGGGTGAAGATCAAATGTTTAAAGTAACGACATTTGATATGGAACATGTGCCAATGACAGATGGACGAGTAGATTATAGTAAAGATTTATTTCGTAAACCGGCTTTTATTACGGGTTCTGGCCAATTGCAAGGAGAAGCTTTTGCAACGGCATTTAGTCGTATTTATACATTTGGACCAACATTTCGAACAGAAAATTCCAATACGAAAACGCATGCCAATGAATTTTGGATGATTGAACCAGAAATTGCTTTTTGTGATTTGGAAGGTGTTATGGATATTCAAGAGGATATGCTAAAATTTATTGTTACTTATATTTTAAAACATGCTCATGATGAATTAGTTTTTTTAGATAAATTTGTAGAAAAAGGATTGTTGGATAAGTTAAATAGACTTGTTTCTAGTACATTTACTCGTATTAGTCATGAAGAGGTGATAACAATTCTTAAAAACGCAGAAAAAAAATGGGAATTTGAACCTGCTTATGGAGAAGATATTGCGAAAGAACATGAGAAATTTATTACAGAATATTTTGATGGACCAGTTTTCATTACCGATTGGCCAAAAGATATTAAAGCTTGGTATATGAAAGTAAATGAAGATGGTAAAACTGTAGCGGCAGTTGACTTGGAAATTCCAGGTGTTGGAGAATTAATGGGTGGAAGTCAAAGAGAAGAAGACTATGACAAGTTAATGAAACGAATTGATGAGATGAATGTTGATAAGGAAAGTATCGATTGGTATTGTAATTTAAGAAAATTTGGTACTTGTGTGCATTCTGGATTTGGATTAGGATTTGAGCGGTTGTTGATTTATTTGACGGGTGTTGAAAATATTCGTGATGTCATACCTTTTCCAAGAACTCCAGGATCTTGTGAATTTTAAGGAGGATGTATGAAATTTACAAAAGAATTGGTGGATGATTTGGCCAACAAATTGTTATTTGAATTAAGTGAAGAGGAAAATAAGATGGTTTTGGATGAGTTTGAAATGATTGATCAAAATATGAAAAAAATTGAAAAAATAGAGAATATTCAAACGGTACTTCCCATGACTCATCCATTTGCTTTGGAAGATGTTGTGTTAAGAAATGATGAGGATATTGAAGAACTTACTCAAGAAGAAGTGCTTTCTAATGCTGCCAATAAGAATCTTACGAGTGTGATTGTACCGAAGGTGGTGAGTGAATGAATTGTGAAATCAAGTCGATGTTAGAAAAGGTAGCACATCGTGAACTTACGCGAGAACAGATTTTTCAAGAGGCAAAAGAAAAGGCTTTGCATAATCAGAAGTTGTGTAATTCTTTTGTGACAATTATGGATGATATTTCAGAAGAGATTGAAGGACCGCTTCAAAATATTCCCTATGTG
>CAOWNX010000126.1 GCA_948552115.1 uncultured Bacilli bacterium | reverse complement strand
TGCTTTTAAGATATTTCCTGTACATCTGTAATTTTGTTCTAATTTTATGATTTTAGTTCCTGGAAAGTCTCTTTCAAAATTTAATATGTTAGAAATATCAGCTCCTCTAAATGAGTAAATTCCTTGGTCATTGTCTCCTACTACTGTTATATTCCCGTTTTTGGAGGCTAACATGGTTACTAGGGTGAATTGGGCTTTATTGGTATCTTGGTATTCATCTACTAATACATATTTGAATTTATTAGAATAGTATTCTAATATGTCTGGGTTTTCCATTAGAATTTTTATGGTATAGTTAATGATATCATCAAAGTCTATCGCATTGTTCTCTTTTAGTCTTTTTTGATATAGATTATAGACCAATGCTATTTTTTCTTTTCGAAAGTCTCCATTTGCTCTTCCTTGATATTGTTCTGGTTCTAGCATTTCATTTTTAGCATTACTGATTTCTGATAAAACAGCTCGATCGGTAAATAGTTTGTCGTCAATGGCTAAGTCTTTTAAACATCCTTTTACTAAGGTTTTTTGGTCTGATGTGTCGAAGATGATAAAAGAGGAGTCAAATCCTATTCTGTCAATAAATCTTCTTAAAATTCTAACACATATTGAGTGAAAAGTTCCCATCCAGATATCTTTTGCGGTCTCTCCTATTAGCCCTGCAATTCTTTCTTTCATTTCGTTGGCTGCTTTGTTGGTAAAGGTAATGGCTAAGATATCCCAAGGATGTGCACCTTTTTCTCCGATTAAGTAGGCTATTTTATGGGTTAGTACTTTTGTTTTTCCGCTTCCTGCTCCTGCAATTACTAGGCATGGTCCTTCTGTATTTGCTACGGCTTGGTATTGTTTGTTGTTTAATCCCTCTAATATATTTTGCATTTATCATTTCCTTTCTATGTCTATTTTTATTCTTTTTATTTCATATTTTCAAATGTCTGTTTGCATTTTACTACATCTAAATTGAAAAAGCAAGCAATTTTTAAAATTACTTGCTTTTGTAAAGTATATTTCTCATACTTATAAAGTAGTGGCAAATATCCCAAGGATGAATCCTATCATATTACCAAGCGCTGTCATTCTTCCCTGATATAGTTGATTAGATTCTGGAATTAATTCTCCGTGATACAATGTACAACATAGCACCTGCTGCAAAGCTTAGGCAAATAGCAATTACCTGTTGTGAAATGGACCCAATAATACTTCCAAAAAAGGCTCCGATTCCTGTGGTAATTCCAGATAAAACGACATAGAAAATGATTTTCGATATTTTCATTCCTCCATTTTTCATAGGAACTGCCATGGAAATTCCTTCTGGTATATCATGTAGACAAATGGCAATCGCCAAACTAAGTCCTAGTCTTAAAGATGCTTCAAATCCTGAACCAATCGCTAATCCTTCTGGGAAATTATGAATTGCTAACCCAATAGATACAATAATTCCTGTTTTTAGTAGATTATTTCGATTATCCTTAAATTTTTCGTTTAAACTAAATTTTTTTTCTACCAATAAATCACAAAATATCATAGCAATAATACCTATAATTGTTCCTATTATTACATTTATGATATTACTAATTCCTAAAGCTTCTGGTAGTAAGTCAAAACAAATGACTGCCATCATAAGTCCTGATGCAAAAGCTAAAATAAAACTTAAAAATTTATTGGAGTGTTTTTGGATGACTACTCCTATTATTCCACCTAATGTAGTTCCAAATGTTCCAAAAAATAATCCTAAAAGGGTTGTTTTTAATATTTCCATTGTTACACCTCTTTAATAATTTATGAAATTTTTAAATCTAATATGAAAACGATTTGAAATACTTTTTACTTTTAAGAAAACTAATCCTATCCTTGTTCTGATAAAAACATCAGATTATGTCGAATTGTTTTATAAAAGATAGTAAAAAATGTCTTTTTTTATGGAAAAATTTTGATAATAAATATATGATAATAAAGTCGACACACCTATTGACAATTAAATTTACAAAATTTACTTGTCAATAGATAATATAAAAAAGACCAGCTATAAAAAGTCAATAGGAAATTAAATATTTTTAAAGAAAATTTTAGAAATAAAAAGTGGCACAACAAATAACCAGTAAAATGCTGGCAAAATATGTAAACCAAGTAAAATTAAAATTCTCTGAAAGGTCGTTCTTCCTTTAAAACTGAATAAACAATAAAAGCAAGTTTTCTAGCAACAGCACCGTGTAGCAACATAATGATGTTTACCTTCTTTAGTTTTCTTTTGATAGTAAGCTTTTAAAGTAGGGTCATTGTTTTCGGCAACGAAAGCAGCTAAAAATAAAGCTCTTCGTAAAAATGGAGAACCACGTTTTGAAACAGAACATTCTGTTCCAAAGAACTCACCAGATTGATTAATTGAAGGGT
>CAOWNX010000125.1 GCA_948552115.1 uncultured Bacilli bacterium | reverse complement strand
TGAAGTTGTTATTAGATATCATCGAGAAAGAAGATATTTCTTGTGATTTGGAAGAGGTTCCTTCTTTTTTGGTAGCGAATGATTTAAATTATGTATCAAAATTAAAGAATTTTAAAAAGTTTTTAGAGCATCATTCGATACAAGTAACGGAAGATATTTCTTTGATTCAAGAATCTTTTTCTTATGGTATAGGGGTATTTGACACTTTTGTTTTTCATCCTTTAAAGTTTTTATTGGGAATCGTTTCAAAACTTCAAGTACCTATTTATGAGCATACGAAAATTGTTAAAATAGTTCGGGGAGAAGAATTCTATTTTTGCCATACATTAGATGGTCATTGTATTCGCGCAAAACATGTGGTTGTTGCTTGTCATTATTCATTTTTCTTGAAACCTTTTTTTCTGCCAATGAAAAGTAGTGTAGAAAAGTCTTATCTTGTAGCAATTCCAGTCAAAAAGAATTTAAAATATACTTATATTAGTGTAGATAAGCCTTTGAGGTCGGTTCGTTTTTATCAAGATGGAAAACAGTCTTATCAAATTTGTTTGGGAGCAAGTCATGATATTAGTATCCAACAAAATGATAAAAAAAATTTTGAGGAAGTACTTCAGTTATTTCAAAAAAAGGAAAAAGATGTGGCTTTTTTCTGGAGTAATGTGGATGTGAAAACGAAAGATCATTTGGCGTATATTGGAGAGGTTGCTCCAAATCTTTTTCTTAGTACAGGTTATCAAACATGGGGAATGATTACATCTTCATTGAGTGCTAAAATTATAAGTGATGCTATTTATGGAGAAGAGAATGAATTTGCATTTCTTTTTCGACCAAAACGGATGAGTCTTGCTATGTTAGAACAATGTTTTAGTAGTTTGTTTGTTAATTCTTTTTCTTTTATTCGAAGTAAGTATTATCCAAAGTCTTGGTATTCTAAGGATTTAAGTTTTTCTTTTCAAAATGGAAAATTGATTGCTACTTATGTCGATGAATTAGGAGAACATTCTGTACATCCTGTATGTCCTCATTTAAAATGTGGGTTGATTTTTAATCAACTTGAAAAAACTTGGGATTGTCCTTGTCATAGTTCAAGATTTGATAAAGATGGAAATTGGTTGAAAGGTCCATCTAAGTATTCTATTTCAAATAATTTGAAAACAAAGGATTGAAAAAAATTTTCATAACAGGTACAATTTTATTAAATGGAGTGAAGTTATGGAAAAAGATAAAAAGATTCTTCTTTCTTTGGTTATGGTAATTCTTGTTTTAGCAGGAGTATTTGGAAGTTTTGCGTGGTTTGGATCTCATAAAAACGATTCTGTGGTGAATGATTCGCAAAAATTTAAAGAGGAATATGAATTTTATAACGGGAAAATAAATGAAAATAATCAAATGAATTATCCGGTTGTAGAAGTTGGAAATACAAATGTTATAGAATATTTAACAGATGATGAAGCTGCTTCTTTTTTGAAAGATGGAACTGGTTTGATTTATTTTGGATATTCTACTTGTCCATGGTGTCGGACGATGGTTCCGGTTTTGTTATCGGCTGCAAAGAGTACAAATTTGGGTAAGATTTATTATGTGGATATTCAAAATATTCGAGATCAAATTTCATTAGATGATAAAAATAATTTGGTGGTAACGGATGAAGGAACCAATGGATATCGAGAAATTTTAAAAGAATTGGATGAAGTGTTGGAACCCTTTTATTTGACTGGAAAAGATGGTAAAAAAGTGGATACTTTAGAAAAGAGACTTTATGCTCCAACCGTTGTCAGTGTGAAGAATGGAGAGATTCTTGGAATCCATGTCGATACGGTGGAAAGTCAGAAAAGTGGTTATTCTCCTTTATCAAAAGAAGAGAGCGAAGCATTGTTTCAAATTTATCAAGAAATGATTTTAAAATTGTTAGGTTCTACTTGTGATGAATCTTGTTAAAAAATTTTTAAAGATATGTAATGTTTACTTTATATCTTTGCATTTTGTTATTCTATGTTGCATATTGAGAAAGATAACTTACCTGGTGTTCTTAATAAAATGATTGATGCATTAAAAGTTAATGGAGTAATTTATATTTGTTTTAAAATTGGAACTGTACAATTTGGGGGAATTTTATTATAAAAAAGTTTGGTTAAAGCTATTTTTTCGGAAGAAAATATAGCTTTTTTTTGAGAAGAGAGTTATTTCTGTTATACTAATTACTAGGTGGTCTTATGAAACTCATTACTTTGTTACCTGCAGATCAATATTTGGTTGTTAATAAAACAATTTTAACCGAAGTGGATCGAAAAAATGTAGTTAGTCTTTATGAACCAATCATTGGAAGTGTAGCAGTTAGTCTTTATTTAACACTTTGGAGAGATTTGGATCGCTTGGAGTTTGTTAGTATGGATTATACGCATCA
>CAOWNX010000124.1 GCA_948552115.1 uncultured Bacilli bacterium | reverse complement strand
TTAGAGCTGCTTTTAAAACTGCTTTCTTTTTTGGTGTGGAATTTTCATTTTCTTCTTCAATTACTTTTTTGTAATTTGCAAGTTCACTTTTTAGTGTTTCACTTGATTTGATTGCTTCTTTTAATAAGTTATTTACTTTTCTAATTTGTACATTATCAATTTCTCTTAATTCTGCTTGTTTTTCTGCGAGAGATTTTTCTAATTCTTGTTTTTGTTCTTCTAGATGTTGTTCTTTTTGCTTGGTTACTAAAGTATCAGTTCCATCATATTTCTTTGTTTCGATGACACTTGCAAATTCATCACGCACTAAAACAGCCTTTTCTTCGGCTTCTCGTAAAACATTTTCTAGTTCTCCAATGCTTGCAACATCCATAAATGGTTTTGTTTTGATAATTTTTACTAATTCTTTTACTTTTTGAAAGCATCCAGTTCGGTCATCTTCTAATAATAGTTCTTTGGCTTCGTTTCCTATCATTACCGCATCGGTTTGAATTTCTTCTTTTCTGGTTTCTAAGCTTTCTAATTTCTCTTCTAAACTTTCAATTCTTTTTTCGTCTTCTTTTTTTAAACTCATATCAACGTAAGATTCGTTGGTTGAAAGATTGGTTACTGTATCGTTTAGTTTTTCTTTTTCTAATGTAATTCGGTGATCTAATTTTTCTATTTGAGCAGTTAATTCATTTAATTGCGCTGTTGTTTTTTGATATTCTATTTCCGTATCGTTTGCTTCTTGTTCAGTCTGAATTAATTTTTGCTCTTGTTCTTTTTTTAGATTTAGATAGTAATTTCTTGTGTCCATTTCAGAATCACTTAGAGAATCTATTTTTGTTTGTAATGTCTGAATAAGTTTTTCTAATTTTTCTTTTTTCTCTTGTAATTTTTTTTGATTTTGATGCGTTTCTTCTTCTTTTTCTAATACACATTTTCTTTCATTATCTAGTTCTTTGCGAGAGTTTTCGAGTTTTCTGATTTTTAATTCAAGACTTACTTTAATATTTTCATCGATAATTTTATCACTTGCTTTAACGTATTTTACGTCATTCATGCTTTTTCTTAGTTCATCTAATTCTCTTTTTTTACTATCGATTTCATCGTTTATTCCAGATAATTCAGCTTTTAATGTATCTATATTCGAGGTACTTTTTGACATTTCAATTAGCGTGTCAATTTTCCCAAGTAAGTCTGTCTGCATACTCAGCCACTCCCTTATTCTTTACTATAAATACTACCATAAGAATTTTGATTTTGCAAGAAAGTGAGCAAATTTTATCGAAAAAAAAAAGAAGTTTATTCATTGTCTTTCGAAAATGCTAGGAATAATCGCAATAATTCTAAAGCGCTCGATAAAACTCCAGCGATATATGTACTTGCTGCGGCACTCAATACAGAATGAACTCCAGATATTTCTTCATTTGAAGCAAGTTCTAGCTTGATTATTTCTTTTTTTGCACGATTGCTTGCATTGATTTCTACTGGTAGGGTTACGATTTGAAAGATTAGTCCAGTGGCAACACAAGCGATTCCAATCCAAATTAAATTTAAGGATTGAAATAGGATTCCTAAAAATATTATGAGATAAGAAAATGTTGTAGCAACATTTATGAACGGAAATATGAAAGCACGCAAGCGCATATAAAGGTATCCATCTTTATCTTGTAGAGCATGACCACATTCGTGTGCTGCAACAGCAAGAGAAGCAATACTTGTACCATGATAAATATCACTGGATAATCGTATTACTTTTTTATTTGGGTCATAGTGATCGGTTAAGTTTCCTTTTGTTTCAACAATGTATAAATCGTTTAAGTCGTTGGCATCTAAAATACTTCTAGCTACATCGTATCCACTTAGTTCTTTCTCATTTTCTATTTGTTTGTATTTGCTGTAACTGCTCATAATTTGTATTTGAGCAATGGCTGGAATCATCAGCATGAGTAAAAATATTAGGGAATCCATTTTTTCACTTCCTTAGTTTATTTTATCATGGTTCTGTGAAGGTCTTGTGTTTTTTAGATTAATTTGAATGTTGTTCCTTCTCGAGTATCCATTAGTTTTACTCCAAGTGTTTCTAGTTCTTTGCGAATTTCATCGGCTTTTTGATATTGTTTTTCTTTTTTAGCACAATTTCGTTCTGCAATTTTTGTCTGAATGAATTCGATATCAATTTCTTTTTGTTTTTGTATGGTTAAGTCGAGTGATAGTACTTGGTCCCATGATTTAATTAAAGACCATTTGGTTGTGTCATTGATATCACTGTTTAAAAGATCAAAAATTAGTGTGATGGCATTGGCTGTGTTTAAGTCATCTTCTAGGTAAATTTTAAATTTTTCATCATAATTGTTCCAAGCATCGGTTTGTATGTCTTCGTTATGCTTTAATTTACTTATTCGATTTTTTAATTTTTCATATG
>CAOWNX010000123.1 GCA_948552115.1 uncultured Bacilli bacterium | reverse complement strand
AATGTCTCTTCATCAAATGTTTTTCTTGGCTGGTATGGATTACTACGTATCTCAGAAAGAGGGATTTCTATAATTTCATTGGTTTTCGCTTCATTAATCAAATCTTTTTCAAAGTTATCAAAGTTTATTACTTCATTTGAAAATAATTGTTCTAGTCCTTTTCCTAATGCTTTTCTTTTAGTTTCCATTTCGACTAATCACTTCCTTTGCTAAATTTTGATAAGCAAGAGTTGCGCGACTTGTTGGATCATAATCACTGATTGGTTTTCCATGACTTGGTGCTTCTACTAAACGAACTAATCGAGGAATAATGGTATTGAATACTTTACTTTTAAAACATTTTCTAACTTCTTCGATAATCTCTAATCCAATATTCGTTCTTCCATCTAGCATTGTAAGTAATACTCCTTCGATCCGAAGTTCTGGGTTCATGTTTGTTTGTACTAATATGATTGAATTTAATAATTGGGTAATTCCTTCTAGAGCAAAATACTCGCATTGAACTGGGATGATTACAGAGTTGCTGGCAACTAAAGCATTCATTGTAGATATTCCAAGAGATGGTTGGCAATCGATTACAATATAATCATATTTATCTTTAATTTTATCTAAAGCATTTCTTAATTGTTCATTTTGACGAAACCCATTGTCTTCTAGCATTTTTTTTACGAATTCTACGTCAACTCCAGCCAAATTAATTGTTGCTGGAATGACTGATAAGTTTTTATATTTTGTTTTAATGATCGAAGCGGTAATTTCACAATTTCCTGTAATTACGTCATAGATATCATTTTTAAAATCATTTGCATTTAAACCAAGACCAGAGGAAGCATTGCCTTGAGGATCTAAATCAATTAAAAGGGTTTTTTTTCCTTCTTTTCCTAATGCGGCAGCTAAGTTTATACTCGTTGTTGTTTTTCCTACTCCACCTTTTTGATTTACTAATGAAATAATTTTTGCCATAATACCACCTTCACATAGTCACTACTGTTATTTTAACACAAGAAGTATTTTTTGTCTTTATAAATTAGGGGTTATGTTATTTTTTTTCTTCTATTTTTTGGTATTTCCATGAGTTTAATATTTGTTGTTCTTTTTTTAAAATCTTTAATGATTTTTCTAAATTTAAAATATCTTTTTTCTTTAATATTTCTCTTTCTTTTACATATTTTATAAATTGATTTGGTTCTTGATGAAACATTACTTCTGCAAAATTCATGATATTCCATTCTTTTTTTGGAAATGATTTTTCTTTTCTTCCTTTGATGTTTTCATGAGATTTTTTCAAATCAATTCGATAATAAATGAATTGGTTTGTTAACATTTTTTCATGATGCATGACTTTTCCTTTTTCTATTACTGAGTGTCCTTTTAGAGAAAAAGATTTAAAATCTAAAATGATATATTTTACTGTCATCCAATCTATTTTTTCTGTCTGTTCAATCGCTTTTCTTTTGTTATTTAAAAATAGTTCTAATATAGGAACACCATCTAAACACACGAAAACGTAGTAATTTTTTATAGCTTTCACCTTCTTTTTTGCCACTTTATCACATGAAAAAAAATCCGTCAAAAGACAGATTTTAAAGAATATTATCAATTTTTTTATAAATATTTAAATATTTATTAATAATTTAAAATTTTTTATTTTTCTGTTCTTCATATTTCGTTTTTTTGACTTTTTAAAAAAAAGAAGAAATTTATAATTTTTCTTCTTTCTCTAAGGCTTCTTTTAGTTCTTCTTTGCTCATTTTTGTATAACCTTTGATTCCTTTTGTTTTAGCAAGTTCACGAAGTTTTAAAAGAGTGGGTTCATCATCTTTGGAATTTTCTTCATCTTCATTAATTTTTCCAGTTAATACTAAGGATTCAATTTGTTCTTTGGTTAGTGTTTCTCTTTCCATTAGAGCATCGCTTAGAAGCATTACTAAGTCTTTATTCTTTTTCATGATTTCTTTTGCTTTATCGTAGCATTCGCTAATAATTTTACGAGCTGCTTGGTCAATTTCTAAGGCAACTTGGTCGGAATAATTTTTTGATTTGTTATAATCTCTACCTAAGAATATTCCGCCTTCCTTTTGTTCATATTGCATTGGACCTAAGTCACTCATACCATATTCGGTTACCATGCTTCGAGCAATATTTGTAGCACGTTTGAAGTCGTCACTTGCACCTGTGGTAATTTCTCCTAAGAATAATTCTTCACTCGCACGTCCTCCAAGAAGTCCTGTGATGGTAGCTAATAATTCATTTTTTGACATAATAGACATTCTTTCTTCTTTTGGAAGCATCATGGTATATCCACCAGCAGATCCACGAGGAATAATTGTAATTTTATGAACTTCGTTGGCATCTTCTAGTTTTATGCCAATTACTGCATGTCCTGCTTCATGAATACTTACAAGGCGTTTTTCTTTT
>CAOWNX010000122.1 GCA_948552115.1 uncultured Bacilli bacterium | reverse complement strand
TCGAGTTGCAACCACTTTATATTTCTCATCAATTTCTTCCTTCGAAGAACAACCAACAAAAATGCGCATCAACAATCTCCTTTCAAAAACAAAAAAACTTCCAAAGAATTAGGGACGAGTCATAACCCGCGGTTCCACCCTACTTATTCTTTCGAAGAATCTCTTTTTTAATATAGCTCCAGTATTCCACACCATCAACGCTTACTTATATCGACAAAACAATTATAACATAAAATTGAAACATTTGACAAAAAATTAATGATTTCTTTGAGGATTTCTATTTTCAAATTCAAAAGGAGGAATTTTAGTACGTAAATATTGATTTTCTTTTTGAAATTCATCCAAATTATCTCTTAATTTTTGATAACTCATCATTGGTTGATTCGTTAAGCAACTCTGATTTGCATTCAACACATACGAAATAGTCTCTATAATAACTGGCTCTTGCAAAAGAGGACTATTCTCCTTCAATAATTTACGACAATAATCTAGGAATTTAGGATCAAAAAATAACTTTGATTTTAGCATTCTATTACGCTGATTCGAATCTTGATCAGAAAAATCTAATATATCTCCAGATAATTCTAACAAACATTTTGTATAAGTAAAATCCATTGCTAAACAAGAAAGATAATTAGATTCTTTTTGAAAATTAGCATAACGAGATATCATATCAAAAAATCCTTTGGAATATTTATACAATTGACGATTGCAAAAACGTTCATGATAATTTCCCTGATTATGTTTATCTAATAAAAGCATTCGTTTCAAAAATTGGATTTTTTGTTCCGCTACCTTTTGAAAGTCTGACATACTTAATGATTCAGAGTAAATTAAATCTTGCAAATAGTGGATATATTTCTGAACATTTATCGAAACAATAGGATAATATCCAGATTGTTCACACAAATCCTGTAAATAAGCTTCGATTCGTTCTAATTGTTTTCCACCATATATTCCAAACCCTTCACGATTTCCAACAATTCCTTGATTTGTTTGAAAGTCTTGAATAATATTTAACGAATCATGAAAATATGGAGAGAAAAAAAGACAATTATATGCTTGATTTCTCACAACATCCTTAGATTCAAATTGAAAATACTGATAACTATTACGTTCCATACTACCTACCTCTTAACTTCTTTCCATTCCTTATCCCTGTTTTCAAAAATCTCATTCTGAATCCCTATGACAAGAAAAATATGATAAAACCACTTCGGACAATTCCTTACCTTCCACTTTTTGTTGCTGTAACCAATAAAACAACTTTTAGAAGAAGAAAATTCAGTTAGTTGCAAGAACCCCACCTCATTTAAAACTTATTATATACAAAATTAGAAAAAAAGCAAACTATAATTTTTCTAGCTTGCCAATAAATTCTTTACTCTTTAAATAAATCCCTGTAAATCGATCATAATACTTTGTTAAAAAATCATCAATATCTTTTGAAACTTCGTCGCTAATATGAAGTGAAGAAATGCTTTTTACATCAACATAATAATACATTCGTATCATTTTTACCGTTTTTAAAGATACAATTTTCTCATTTTTAATACAATTCTTGCAAAGATAACCACCAGAATCTGCATCAATCGTTAAAATCGCGTCCGTTCTACCACAACGAATACAAGAATCTAAATTCAAAGAAACACCAAGAAAATCCAAATATTTAATTTCCAAAATATTCGTCAAAATCACAGGAGACAAACCTTGATTCATTTTTTTTACCACTTCAAGAAATAGAGGAAAAATTTGATCACTTTCACATTCTTTATATACCTGATAAGTAAGATCAGACAGATAATTCAAATACCCGAGTAAAACAATATTCGAATGAATATGTTGAAGCCCATCAATCACATCAACATCTTTTAAAATTGATAATTTTCCTTCTTTTTTATAAATATAAAAAAAGCCATAGGTAAAACGTAACGTCAAAGCACGAAGACGACTTTTCATACTCTTCACACCCCGGCACATCATACCTACAAGCCCATATTCTTTGGTTAACACATTGATTACTTTCGAAGTTTCTCCATAATTAACTTCACTTAAAATGAAGCCTTCTACTTTTGTAATCATACTATCCCTTCTTTTCTGCTTTTTTATATGCTAAATAATACTCTATTTTCCCTGTTTTACGAAACATTTCCCATAATTCTTTTGCATCCATGATTATCACTCTTTCTAATATTATTATGTTTAACCCTTGATAATTTTATGCAAAAAAATCAAAATTATGATCCAAATTCATGAAATCCAAATTCCTTTAAAAATTTTTCTTTCTCTCTCCAATTTTTAATCGTCTTTACGTAAAGCTCCAAATAAACTTTTTTTTGAAATTTTTCTTCCAACTCTTTCCGTGCTAATGTTCCAACCATTTTCAAACGTTCTCCATGACGCCCAATCACGATTTTTTTAATAGAATCTCGATCGACA
>CAOWNX010000121.1 GCA_948552115.1 uncultured Bacilli bacterium | reverse complement strand
AAAACCACCTTTTGCATACAAAGCTTGAGAAGATAAAAATGGTGTTTCTACTAAATTTGGATTACTACTAATTCGTACAATCTTCCCACCTTCTTCATCCACAGCGGTCAAAAGAGGAATCGAAGATGATTTTTGTAAATTTGAAATCATTTGCTTTACTTCAGCTTCTGTTTTATCTTTAAAATCTTTTTCAAAAAAGACAAAACCACCCAAATGATACTTTTTCATTTCACTCACTTGATTTGCACTCGGATATCTTACTAACAACAACTGACCAATCTTTTCTTCCATTGACATGGTTTGTAATTTTTTATAAGCAGCTTCATAAAAATTTTTAAAAATCCCACTATCTTGCCAATTACTAGGAATCCCATTTGTATTTTCATTTGCTGGAACAACAGAAGTAACTGTCAAATCTCTTTGAACTACCATTTCTTTGTTTAAAACTCCACTATACTCAATTACTAATCGATCTCCCAATTTTGCTAAATTTTCTCCCAACTCAAAAGTATATATTCCATGATTTTCGTCTTGTACTGTAACCAAAGAATCTTCCATTTTAATCACAGTCGTCACAATTTTTTCATGATTTTCTTTCTTTTCTTCTTTTGATTTTTCCTTAGAGAACAATGCTGTACTCAAAGAAAATAAAAAGAAAAAAATCGCAATCACTCCAAGAAAAATATAATCTTTTTTTCTCACAATAACACACCAACCTCTTAATAAAAGATATGTAAGAAAAAGAATAATATACAAAAAAAGTAAAACAATAAGAAAACATTTATTCTATGAAAAATTCATAAACTTTATCAACATATTGTTGACCAAAAAGAGTAAAAGAATCTTGTCTTGACCAAATACAATATCTGAAATTCTTTATTTTATCACAATCAACTACTGTGTTAGTTTCACAATTTATTGTTATATTGATTACTTTGTTGTTTCAGTAGTGTTCTATTCTAGATTGTAATTCCAACTATCGAGCGGATTATTCACATAGTTGGCAATATCACTGTAAGGATTTCATTGTTGTTTTCTTTTAATGCTGCAACAAAACGTTTTAAATTTATACTAATTATCAAATAATCAAAAATAATTAAGTCTATATTCGTCTGAAAAACTTCATTTTCATCTTTGGTAACAAATACTTCTTAATTTTGTTTTAAATAATCATAGATTCCTTATCTTACTTCCGAATCGTCTTCTAGTACAAGAAACTTGATTATTATCCCATTCGAATATCCTACTTTCCTAATTATTTTTAGACAAATATCTCATAAAATTCCCTTCTTTTTTTATTTAAAATGAGTTATATTTAGTTTCCAAATGTATATGAATATAAAGGATATAACGAAAATAATTTCATATACTCGAAACCTAATAAAACTAACACTAAAGGCACACAAAGTATCAAAAGCCCCAAAAATATAGTTTGAACATTATTTTTTTTCCAAGCCGAAATAGTTAAAATAAGCATTGCCATAATTATTCCAGAGAAAACTTGGATAAAGATTTTTAATAAAACCAAACCTATCACCAGTATTCCAGATGGCAAATTATGATAAATAGATATATCTTTTGCTGATAGCAAAAAGCCATTTATTGGGAATGCCCTAGAAACACTAATAAATCTACAAACAAATGGTAAAATGCAAAGTAATAAAACAATAATCATGGTTGCCTTGACTTTCGTTTTAATAATTGCTTTTTTTCCTTTTTTTGTCGCTTTTAGTATATTTATTGCCTTATTTTGATACTCAATCGCCATAACATTGCAAAACATAAATATAATACTTAAAGAAAGAAGAATAAAGTCATTAAGAATACCATCATCCATTACTCCAAATAAATATAAGTATCCAGTATCATAAATGTAACTTCCATCATTTTCTTTTACATACTTATCTTGTTCTAATACTTTCTCAAAGGTAGGATAAAAAGCCGTAATACTATACCATTTTACTTTCATTGCTTCTCCAGCTGTATCATTTATCTCACCTCTTGCAATTTGTTCATCAATTTCTGATATTTTTGAAAAAGCTTCATCAAATCTTGATTTTTCTGCTTTAATAAGTTCTATTTTTTCCTCAGTTGATTTTCCCTCTAATTTCAACATAATATTTTGATAATATTGCTCTTGAAGTGATGGACTATATCTTCTTTGTAATTCGTTATAACAGATTAACAGACTAAATATCAAAATAATTATAATTCCTTTATTAGTTATTAAAATTTTAGTAGATCTTTTTAATTCTAAACTTTTACCTTTTAAAAAGAACTTAACACACAAGAAAATTCCCAGTATAAGTAACCCCACTATCATAATCCAAGAAAAAGTTATTCTTGAAATTGGATATTCAAAAAAATTAAAGTTTAAATATGAGCCATATAAATTTTCTGTTTTTAAAATACCAAATATATTTAAGTGCTTTATTATATTAAGATTTGATACTGCTGGT
>CAOWNX010000120.1:2268-2476 GCA_948552115.1 uncultured Bacilli bacterium | reverse complement strand
ATTGGAGTTTTTCCATCACTATAAGTATAAGGTTTATCAAAGAACTGGTGTGCAGTCGAAACATTATTATACTCAATGAGTGGACCATAATCGAAAATTGGTTTTGCCGTTGACCCTGGTTGTTTTTGAAGTAAAGCTCGATTTGTTCCTTTTGGTACATAATTTCTTCCGGGACCAAGTGCTAATATTGCTCCATTTTCTACACTAG
>CAOWNX010000120.1:290-2230 GCA_948552115.1 uncultured Bacilli bacterium | reverse complement strand
ATTTTGAACATCATTGACCACATTTTGAATATTTGTATCCAATGTCGTATAAATTGCCATTGGCACTTCAGCAGGATTCAAACCCGTTTTATTTTGAACATCTTGCACCACATAATCAATAAATGCCTGATAAGGATTGGTATTCACATAACTTGTTTTTGGTTTCAATAACGATTTTAAAGGAATACTTTGTGCTGCCACTTTTTGCTCTTCCGAAATATAACCATGACGTTCCATCAAAGCTAAAACGACATTTCTTCGGTTTGTACAGCCTTCTGGATTTGTATATGGATTATATAAATATGGATTATTAAACAAACCTACTAACATACTTGCTTCCGATAAATTAAGTTCTGAAACACTTTTTCCAAAATAAGTTTGACTTGCTTGTTCTACACCATTAATACTAGTAAAGTTCGTTCCACCACTACCAAACTCTTGAGAATTGACATAGAACTCCATAACTTCTTCTTTTGTATATTTCTTCTCTAACTTAAATACCGACATATAAATATCTGTAAACTTACGAACAATACCTCGAATACCACTCGCTTCACTCGAAGTATAAGTATTTTTTACAACTTGCATCGTAAGTGTTGAAGCTCCACCAGCTCCCGAATTTCCAGTCACTTGACCAAGACTCGCTTTCAAAAATCTAGCTGCATCAAATCCATTGTGTTGAAAAAATCTTGAATCTTCCGTAGCAACCAGTGCATCGACAAACACTTGAGGCAAATCATTATAAGTAACTAAAACGCGATTTTCAGATCCATAACGTGTAAGTTCGATTCCGTTTCGATCATATAAAACGGTTGCCTCCTTGTGATATAACTTATCTGAATCAAAATCGGGAGCCGTAAAAATAATATATAAACCAAATGATAAAACACAGGTTACAAAAAGAATGCCACAAACCATAAAGGTCGTTAACAAAAAATTTTTAACTCTTCCTTTTTTTTGTTCCTTTTTATACTTTTCTTTTGGCATATCCCGTTTCGAAACTTTTTTCTTTAATTTCAATTTTTTCATAACATTCCTCCAAAATAAATTTTGTCCACAACACTTAAATAATCGAGTGGGGGATTAATTTTTTCTACTATTTTATGTCCCTTTTCTAAAAAATAAGAATAAGGAATACTTTGTCGCTTACTAGATTGGATAAAGTCTAAAAAAACTTGTCCATCTAACAAATAAACATTGGATTGAATCTTGACGACTAAAAAAACAATCCCTCCATGATCTAAAACTTTTTGTATATGACGAATTTGATGAGGATGAATATTCGATAAAGGAAAAGAAGTACCATGTTTCGTCTCTTTCGCTTCAAATTCAATATATTTTCCTCGATAAAGTCCATTATAATCGAGTGTTGATGGCGATTTAAAATAAGCCTTATCAATCACTTTTCCTCGAGAAGAATAATGAACATCGACAACTCCAATTGGTGTAGGCTTTTTATAAATAAGAGCTCGATTCTCCTCTTCATAAAAAACATTTGATTCATTAAGACAATGTTCTAAATCCATTCCTCGATTTCCATAAGAAACCGCTTGTTTTGTTCTCTTTATAATATTAGATGGATAATTCACCACTACCACCATTTATAGTATACTATATTTCTCCTATTTTTTCCATACCAAGTTCATAACAAAAACATTTGACAACTTCTGTCGAAAAAAAAACAAAGAGCCAAAAAATGAGTAAAATAAAGACAGGTGAGAAAAATGCAAGACTTAAAAATTGATTTGATTTTCGAAGAAATGATTCGCAAAATAAATTACAGTAATTTTTTAATCGACTATCATAAAATAATTGACGAAAAGAAAGAGTTGAATTAAAATAACGTTTGCAAAGAAATCTATAACATATTCTTTGCTGAAAAATAATTTGAGATATATGGAAAATTAAGAAAAAAATAGATTTTTAAATAGCTTTTAAGA
>CAOWNX010000120.1:0-240 GCA_948552115.1 uncultured Bacilli bacterium | reverse complement strand
GGATTCAAGATATAATTTTGTCGTTAGAAGGTGATAGAATGGTAGAAGAAAAAATCGTCTTAAGTCCAAATGAAATTTATGAAAAAGAGTTCAAAGTAGATGCGAGAGGATATCGACCACAAGAGGTAGATAATTATCTAGATATCATAATTCGTGACTATACCGAATTTATGACTATCATCAGGGGACAAGAAAAAGTCATTCAAGAATTAACGAATGAAAATGCTGGATTAAAGCAGG
>CAOWNX010000119.1 GCA_948552115.1 uncultured Bacilli bacterium | reverse complement strand
TTCCAACAGTACTTCTAGGATTAGTACCAAACTTTCTTTGTTTTACTAATACACAAATAAATTACTAATATTCTCAATTTGGTTTATTTATTTTAGGTAAATCTTTAACAATATAAATTGATAGTATTTCATAGAAAGATATTTGTGCCATTGCATACATACAATCAAAAATTAATGATAACTTTCCACTTCCAGATTCCCTGTAACAACATGAAATTTATGTTTTTCAATTTCCAAAGAAATAATTCCTTGAATCATATTTATTTTTTGATTATTTATAAAATCACCATAAAAATACTTTACTAAATTTTTAAAAATTTATTCATATAGAAAAAGTTATTTCTCCACTACTCTGAAATAACTTCCTCTTTGTAAATAGAAGTAAACAAATCTTTTTCTTTCTCTTCATCCTTTGGCAAAAATTCTGAAATATCTGGTAAATCTTCCTTTGTAGCAAGCCCAAAATAATCCAAAAATTCTTTTGTTGTCTTATATAAATTAGGTCGTCCTGGCAAATCACTTTTTCCCGATTCTTTAATCAACCCTCTTGCCATCAACTTTCGTAACGTAAACGAAGAACTAATTCCTCGAATCTCATCAATTTCCGCACGCGTAATTGGTTCATTGTAGGCAACAATAGCTAGAATCTCCAAAGCGGCAGGACTAAGCGTTTGATGATTTGATTGCGTAAAAAATCTTTGATAAAAATCCTTATGTTCCTCTTTGGTCGTTAACTTAAAAGTATCTCCCAAATATCGAACACGGATTCCTCGGTCTTCTTTCTCATAATTATTTTTTAACTCCAGTAAAAGTTGCTTCACTTCCTCTTTCGATACCTCTAAAATTCGACTCATTTCATCCAAAGTGATACCCTCATCTCCTACCACAAACAAAATTCCTTCTAAAACCCCTAATAATTTCATCCAATACCACCAAAACTTTCAATCCAAATCGTTCCATAATTTTTATCTTGATGAAGCAAAACTTCTCGATTTTTTGACATATCCAAAAGTGCTAAAAATGTAACAACCACATATTCTTTCGTAACAATCTCAAATAACTCCTCAAAATTAACCTTTCCTTTTGCTTCCAAAACATGTCGAATTCGTTTCATACGAGATTCCACACTAATCTCCCTTTTTGTAATCTTTGTTTGGATTGGTTCCTTAAAATGCAAGCGTTCTTGCAACTTCAAAAAAGCATCGAGCAAATCATCAATACTTACTCCATCATTTTCTAAAACAGGACTCTCAACATATTCCTTTAAATTTTCTGGAACTTTCGTAAACACACAACTTCTTTTCTCTTCCATCTCAGAAAGTGCTTTTGTTACTGTTTTATACTGTTGATAAGCAATCAATTTATTCTTTAAATCTTCTTCACTTTGAATCTGAAATTCACTTTCTTCCATTTCTTCTTCCATAGTTTTTCCGATTAACATTTTACTTTTCAAATGAATCAGTTCCGAAGCCATAATTAGAAATTCACTTGCAATATCAATATTTAACTCTTGCAAACTATGAATATACTTTAAATATTCTTCAATAATCACACTCATATGAATTTCATAAATATCCATCTTCATTTCCTTCACAAGATGCAAAAGTAAATCCATAGGTCCTTCAAAATCATTGATAGAAACTTGATAATTCATAAGCTCCTCCTCAACCAATTAATATTTTTTCTGTATCCAATATCATTTCCAATTTTTCATAAAAATCATACCACGAAAAAACGCGATAAATATTTTCTCCTCGAACAAGTTCATTATATTTTGCATGAAAACAAACAACGGGTATCTGAAAAGACAACTGAAAAATAGTATCTGGATGATGATCCAAAAACAAATCAATATGATACTTTTGAATTAATTCCACATTTATAATATCAGAAAATACTAAAAAATCAAAATAAATTCCATATTGAATTAACCATAACTTCGTATATTTTTTAACTTCTTCCATACTTAAAATAGAAGAATGATAAAAACGTGTACAAAATAAATAAATTGTATTTCCATGTTCTCGAAGCTTTTTAAGAATTTCAGAAGCAAAAACTCTAGGAGGACACTCAATTAAATAAAATTCACCATAAACATCCCAAAAAGATTTCATTGATCGCGTATCTTTCAAATAATTTCCATGTTTCCGATAAATCTCTTGAACATTCTTTCCTCTCGGATTTTTCAAACTCATATTTTTCTCAAAATAAAACTTACTCCCATAGTCAAATTGAAACTGCTCCAAATTTGTTAGCACTCCATCAATCATAATTCCTATGTTCATAAGTTTAATCCTCGCAATCTTTGTACTTCTTTACTACTTAACTACATTGATAGTTCATAGCGGAAAGTTCAAAGTATACGACTTTTCCTTCGGTATCTTTCCCATAATACGCTTCATGATCGAGCGTATTTTTTATTGTTCGATTGTTAAAATCTATTTTCTCTAAAGCAAATGTGCTCGTTAATGTAAAACT
>CAOWNX010000118.1:2263-2488 GCA_948552115.1 uncultured Bacilli bacterium | reverse complement strand
ATGTTCCGTTCCAATCGAAATAGTAAATAATACAGAAAACTATTTAAAAGAGCAATTACAAAAAGAATATCAAAGTGAAATTCAAAAACTAAAATTAATTGGAATTACAGGTACCAATGGAAAAACAACAACATGCTACCTTACTTATCAACTATTAAAATCTTTGGGTGTAAAAGTTGCATATATGGGAACCATTGGCTTTTATTTTGAAGACCAAATCATAGA
>CAOWNX010000118.1:0-2253 GCA_948552115.1 uncultured Bacilli bacterium | reverse complement strand
ACCAAATACAACTCCAGAAATATTAACCATTTATAAACTGTTTTTAGAAGCTTTAGAAAAAGGATGTACTACAATTGTGATGGAAGTAAGCTCTCATGCGATTTCATTAGAACGCATCCAAGGATTAACATTTGAGCTTGGAGGATTCACCAATCTAACAGAAGACCATTTAGACTTCTATAAAAATATGGATAATTACTTAAATGCTAAATTAGATTTATTAAAATACATGAAAGCCGATGGTATATTTTTAGTAAATCATGATGATATCGAAAGCGAAAAATTTATTCAGAAATATTCCAACACAAAAACAATTGGAATCGGAAATAGCGATTATAATATTTTAAGCTTTAACATCACACCTTCCAAAACAACAATTCATTTTGAGAAAAATAAAAACACTTATGAAGTTACAACAAATCTAACAAGTAAATTTAATGTTTATAACTATATTACAGCTTTAGCATTGTGTCACGAATATGGTTTTGATATTCCTACAATAATCGAAAAAACAAAAAACATCTATCCTCCAAAAGGAAGATGTCAAACAACAGAAGTAAAAAATGGTTTTGCAGTAGTAGATTATGCACATACACCAGATGCCGTTGAAAAAGTAATAACATCTTATAAAGAGCTAGCAAAATCGAGAATTATTACCATTGTAGGTTGTGGTGGAGATCGAGACCCAATCAAACGTCCAATTATGGGAAAAATAGCATCAGACTTGAGTGATTATGTCATATTTACGAATGACAATCCACGAACAGAAAATCCAGAGAATATTATGAATGATATACTAAAAGGTGTCGAAAAAGAAAACTATGAAGTAATTCTAGACCGTCATGAAGCAATTCAAAAATCATTAGACCTAATTCAAAAAGAGGATATTGTACTAATTTTAGGAAAAGGTCATGAAGATTACCAAATCATTGGACATACAAAAATTCATTTTGATGATTTTGAAGAAATAGAAAACTATAAAAAAGAACAAGAATAAAGAAAAATCATACTACCAAATCAAAGAATAAAGTTTTATCACGCTTAAATCTAGAGCGAAAAGTTCTGATGAAGCGCAATTCTTAACACAAAAACAAGTATCAGAACTTTGGATCATTTCCAAAGAATTAAATATCTCGGTAATAACCTATGGATTAAAAACAAATTTCAAAGGAGAAGTTGTTGAAGGATCCTTAGCTCTTTTTGCCAAATCGGATAAAGTCTCAGAATTACCAGTATTACGATTATGACACTACAGAAATAAAATCAATGGATTCTATGTTTTTGATGGACCAGAAGTATTAATTGAGAGAAATACAGCTGAAGTAGAGTATCAAAGCCAAAATGATAAAATGAAAAAACAAGGAATCATAACTCCAAAAATATCGTATCAAAGAAAAAAAGTTCCATAAGGAAACTTCTAAAAATTTACAGAATATCAAATGAAGAAGAATTATCGAATTCTTTATCCATTAAAAATTCATGAATAATTTCTTCTTGATTTTCAACAGCAATTTCTTCAATTCGATCAACACGACACTTTTCACTTAATAAAATTGCTTCTATTTTAGTAACGGCATTTAAAACATCATCATTTACTACCACATAATTATATTTTGGAATTTCATTAATTTCTTGATAAGCAACTTGGAACCGCTTAATAATTTGTTCATTATTTTCTTTACCCCTCGCTTTGATTCTACGTTTTACTTCCTCCATACTAGGTGCCATAATAAAAATTAAAATCGTTTCTGGGAACATAGACTTTATTTTTTGTGCACCTTTGACATCAATTTCTAATATGACATCTTTCCCATGTTCTAGCATTTCTCGAACTTCTTTTTTTGGAGTACCATAATACTTTCCATACTGAACAATTTCATATTCTAAAAAATCATCATTTGAAATTTTCTTTTCAAATTCCTCTTGTGATATAAAATAGTATTCTACTCCATTGGTTTCTCCTTCTCTCATTTCTCGAGAAGTATACGAAATCGATAAACCTAAATTAGAATTTCGCTTTAATAATTGGTCAACTACAGTTCCTTTTCCTGCACAAGTTGTTCCTGAAATAATTATTAAACTTCCTTGCTTTTTTTGCTTAATCATAAATTTTCCCCTTTCAGTAATTCCAGTATTATAGCATTAATGAGTAGCAGAAGCAATAAGGAAAAAATATTAAATTTTATAAAGATTAATCTTGTATTTTAAAAAAAGAAGTGCATAGATAATGTGCAATAAGATTTAGAAGCAATT
>CAOWNX010000117.1 GCA_948552115.1 uncultured Bacilli bacterium | reverse complement strand
TGTTGATGTGTTGTTACACCATAAATAATGTCTTTTACAAATTCAGGAACTATTTCGACGTTTTCTTTTATGACTTCATCGATTTCATACGGTGTTTTTTGTTGATTATAAATATCAATTTGGTATAAAATTATCATACATTTCTTTCTTAATTCACTTCTCGATAAAGCCATTTGAATCACCTTATTCAATTATAACAAAAAGAAAATCGATGAGCAAGTTTTGATTTCACTTACTTTTTAATTCATATAGTGTATTTAATGCTTCGATTGGTGTTAGACGAAGTGGATCGATCGATGCCAATTTTTCTTTCAGTGGATCTTTTTCTTTTTCTTCTTCAAAGGCCATGGTAAGCTGAATGTTGTCGTCGGCTTTGCATTTTTTAGAACTATCTTTTTCGTAGAAATTTAGAATCTCGTCAGCACGTTTTAATAAATCACTTGGCATACCAGCTAATTTTGCTACATGAATTCCATAACTTTTGTCAACTGCCCCACTTTTGATTTTATGAAGAAAGGTAATATTACCATTTTCTTCTTTGGCACTGACATGAATGTTTTTTATACTGGTAATATTTCTCTCTAAACTTGTTAGTTCATGATAATGGGTAGAAAAAAGTGTTTTGCATTTAATATTTTTACTGATATATTCTAAAATTGCTTGCGCAAGACTCATTCCATCGTAAGTAGCCGTTCCTCTTCCAAGTTCATCAAATAGAACCAGAGAATTTTCTGTTGCATTACAAATCGCATTTTTGGCTTCTTTCATTTCGACCATAAAGGTAGATTCCCCACTTACTAGATCATCACTCGCACCAATTCGTGTAAATATTTTGTCAATAATTGGTAAGTTTGCACTGGATGCTGGAACAAAAGATCCCATTTGAGCAAGGATAATGATAATTGCTAGTTGGCGCATGTATGTACTTTTTCCACTCATATTTGGTCCTGTGATTAAAAGGGTATGGATGCTGCTATCCATGATGCAATCGTTCTTGACATATTCTTGATTGTTTACTTTTTCTACTACTGGATGACTTCCATCTTTGATATCGATGATGTGCTCTGTGTTTAGTTTTGGTCTTACAAAGTGATAGTCTTCGGCACAGACTGCTAGTGAACATAGTGCATCTAGTTCACTTAAAATTTCAGAAGTATCTTTGAGTTCTAGTAAATGTTTTTTTAATTCGTTTTTGATGTCTAAAAATAAATTGTATTCTAAATTGATAATTTTTTCTTCTGCGTTTAATATTAGTGCTTCTTTTTCTTTTAATTCGGGACTAATATATCTTTCGCAGTTGGTTAGGGTTTGTCTTCTTTCCCAGTGGAGATTTTCATTTAATTCTTTTACTTGTCCTTTGGTAATTTCGATATAGTAACCAAATACTTTGTTATATCCAACTTTTAGATTTTTGATTCCCGTGCTTTCTTTTAATTTACTCTCAAATTCGGCGATGAAATTTTTTCCCCCACTTCGTATTTCTTTTAATTCGTCGAGTTCTTCGCTGTATCCAGCTTTTATCAAATATCCTTCTTTTAGGGTAACTGGAGGATTTTCGTAAATGGATTGTTCTAATCGTTCATATAAATCATCATGGGTTTTTAGTTTATAATCGAAGTGCAATTCTTCTAGTATTTGTTTAATTTCTGGTAAAACTTTTAAACTGCTCTTTAGTTGAAGTAAATCTCTGGCGTTTAAGTTTCCACATGCTAATTTTCCACAAAGTCTTTCGATATCATAAATTTCATAAAGGGCATTTCGAAGTTTGTCTTTTAAGATAAATTCTGTATTGAAGATGTCTATTTTGTCATATCGTTCTTGAATTAAATCCATATTTTTTAGGGGATTCATTAACCAATTTTTTAATTTTCTACTTCCCATGCTCGTTTTGCATTTGTCGAGTAACCATATGAGAGAATAGGTTCTTTCTTTTAAACGAAGTGTTTCGACTAGTTCTAAATTTCTGACAGTATGGACATCCATTTCTAGGTAATCATCTGGATAAATGATTTCAACTGGCTTCATGTGTGATAGGTCTTTTAATTCTCGGACTACTAAATAATAAAGGAGATGTCGTATGCAATTTTGCATATGTTCTTCAGAAATATTTTCATAAATGTTTTCATACTTATTTTCTAACTCATGTTCTTCTATAGAAACTTCGATACCATAAGAACCTTTTAAGAGTCCAATTAAGTCTGTGTCCGTATTGTCTTTTAAAACGATTTCTAAAATTCCTAAATTTAGGATTTCACTCAATAATTTTTCTTTGTTATGAGGTAGTGCCATGACAAAAATGTTGCCTGTGGAAATGTCAGCATAGCAAAGAATATAAAGATAATCGTAATCTAGGATGCTCGCAATGTAATGGTTATCCTGTTCACTTAGTAAATTAGAATCGACAACGGTCCCTTTACTGATTACTTGAATAACACCTCTTTTGACCATTCCTTTGGAGTCTTTTGGATCTTCTAATTGTTCGCATATTGCTACTTTAAAACCTTTG
>CAOWNX010000116.1 GCA_948552115.1 uncultured Bacilli bacterium | reverse complement strand
ATAAAAACACAATTAGATACTTGGATAAAAACAATCGGTAGTGGAATTCTATCTACCTCATTTAATTTAGTAGTATCCTTCATCAGTAAAATAGCAAACTTGTTTATTGGCATTATTTTTGCAATCTACATCTTAGCCGAAAAAGAAAAATTAGCCAATCAATTCAAACTCGTATTATCCTCATTTATACAAAAAAAATATGTAACAAAATTCTTTCAAATTACCTATTTAGCAAACAAAACATTTAGTAAATTTATCAGTGGACAATGTCTAGAAGCTTGCATTTTAGGATTCCTTTGCTTCCTCGGTATGAGTATATTTCAATTTCCATATCGCTTATCTATTTCTGTATTTGTATCCTTAACTGCATTAATTCCCGTATTTGGAGCTTTCATCGCTATGGTTATTGGCGTATTACTAATCAGTGTAACAAGCGTTCAAAGTGCCATTTGGTTTTTAATATTCTTCTTAATTCTTCAACAAATTGAAGGAAACTTAATCTATCCCAAAGTAGTAGGTTCTTCCGTGGGACTTCCAGCTATATGGACGATGATGGCAGTAACCGTTGGAGGAAGCTGTTTTGGAATTCTAGGAATGCTTGTCAGTGTACCACTTTCTTCCATCATGTATGCCTTACTAAAAGACTACATCAAAACAAAAAATTCAGAAAAAAAGATCTCCTAAAGCGAGATTTTTTAATTGACCTGAATAATTTGGTCAAAAAACAAACTTGTTCCATCTGAAAATAAAATTTTTTTCTGACCCACTAAAATTTGAGAAATAAAAATATTTTTTTTCACCTGAAACAATCCGTGAAAAAAATAAATGATACATAATTCCATTTGACTATGATAACCTTCCCAAATGCGCATTTCTAGTTCCTTCAATTGTTCTTCACTCAAAACAGGTTTTTTTACTTTTCCTTTCTTTTCCAAAATGTGTTGCACCATTTTTTTACTAGAACAAACCGACTGAAACGGTTGCCACTTCATCATTCCTCGATCACTCATGCCATATGACCTCCAATCTTTTTATTTCGTTCCATTGCCGTTGAATCTGGTAACAAATTTGCAGCTTTGACCAAACTATTTTTTCCAAATTTCAAAGTTACTTCATCCAACGTTTGATGAATATGATCTTCCTTTTGCTTTTGTTCAAAATCTTCAAAAATAGTCAATTGCACCCCAATTTTCTGATTTAATTTTCCAACACTCACTTGAATTTGTCGAATCGGCAATTCTTCATAATAACGATCAAACAAAATTTCACAAGCTTTTAAAATCACGGCTTCTTGATCTGTTGGCGTATCAATTTTCATTGTATGATAAAAACCTCCTCCAAAAGTTTTCGAATAACGAATACCCAAACCAATCACACTTCCTTCCAAATGATCGAGTCGAAGTCGCCTTGTAACCACATCCACCATTTCTCTTAAAATCATTTTACCATTCGTTTCATTATAATCTTTAAAAAGAACTTGGCTATGAGAAATCGATTTTTCTTTCGGTGGAACTTTAAAATCCTGAATTCTAGAATGATCCATTCCATTGGCGTGATTCCAAATTTCTTCTCCCATAATTCCATATTTTTGCTTTAAAATTTGAACATCAAAGTTTGCTAAATCTCCAATCGAAAAAATTCCTAAACGATTTAGATTTCTTTCCATTCGTGGACCAATTCCCCACATCTTCGAAAGAGGGGAGATGTTCCATAATTTTGTTTTGACATCTCTCATATTCCAACAAGCAATTCCAGTAAGTGTATGTTTTGCTTCAATATCCATGGCCACTTTTGCTAAAAGTAAATTTGGACCAATTCCACAAGTAGCAGTAAGACCTGTTTTTTCCTTGACTGTTTTCAAAATCTTTTTTGCCAGTTCTTCTGCATTACAATGATATAAATTCAAATAATCTGTCACATCCAAAAAACACTCATCAATCGAATAAATATGCAAATCTTCACGAGAAATAAAATCCAAATAAATTCCTACCACTTCCTCACTTTTTTGAATATACAAACTCATTCTAGGAGGAACAATTTGATAAGTGATATATTTTGGAATTTCAAAAAGGCGAACCCTTCCAGGAATTCCCTGTTTTTTTAGATAAGGAGTTACTGCGAGAGTAATTGCTCCACGACCTTGTTTAGAATTCGCTACCACCAAAGGAGTGAAATATGGATCAAGACCTCGTTCTACACATTCACAAGAAGCATAAAAACTTTTTAAATCAATACATAAAATACTTCGCTCTTTCTCTTTCATTGAATCACCTTATAAGAACATTTGTTCTGTAAAGATTATAACAAAAGAAGCCAAAAATACAACTGACAAATTTTGTCAAAGAACGTTGGTAATTAATTACTTTTATTTTATAATAGAATAGGTGAGTAGCATGCAAGGAAAAAAAGCCAGTCTAACGTGGAGTATCATTCATTCTGTAGGAGACACCATTGAAGAAGAACTATTATTAAAATACCATGAAAATAGTTATCTCTTTTGGATGAATCTCGTAACTGGAATCATTACAATTTTCTTTTCCCTCTTTGGAGGACTCGAAATGAGCTTCCTA
>CAOWNX010000115.1 GCA_948552115.1 uncultured Bacilli bacterium | reverse complement strand
AAAGGTATTCTAACCGTTTTTTGATTCTCATTTCCTCTATTATCTATGCTTTTTTTAATGTTCTTTGTTGTTCCAATTCGTCTAAAAACTCATCTACTATCCTCGTAATTTCTTTTTCTAATTCTGTCTTTGCTTCATTTTTAAAAAATGACATTTGCACAACAGCTTTGGAATTTTGGTTCTCGTATACATTAATTTTGTTTAATAATGAATTATAATAAATTTTTCTTTCTTTATGAATAATTAGATAATCATTGAAATGGTTTTTTGTTGGAGGATTTGCTTTTGAGTCTTGATGATTTAATATTACTTTTTCAGAAAATTTTTCATTCACTATTTTCATAATTTTCGTTTCTTGGTATCCTTTGGATTTATTTTTTTCATTTGCTTTTTTTAAAATTTCAAAAAAAGTTTCTATATCTTCTTGATGAATGACGATGTAGGCTGCTGCTGTGTGTGCATCGATAGGATATCTCACATGGGAAACTATATATTTTATTTGGTTTCTTTGAAGTTCTCCAAAGAAGGATATGTTATCTCCTTCTAAATAAAATTCAACGAAATAAGGATAATTAATTTGATTTCTATTTGCAAAATTCCAATGATTGTTATAAATTTTAATTTCTTTTTGGCCTTCTTTTTTTAAATTTACATTGGCTGAAATAATAATGTCTAAAAATTTTAGAATGGATTCTCGTTGGTTTAAGAGAACTATATTTAATGCTTTTTTCTTAGAATTTGTTATGATTGGCGTCGATTCTTTCATTAAGTAAGCGATGTTTGTGCTGTCTAATTCTCTTATGACTTCTCTATAATTTCCTTCTATATGAAATTCTTCAAATGAATGATTTTTATTCATGCTTTCTCCTTCTCAGATTAGAGAAAAAAGATAAGACTTTATATGTCTTATTCTTCGTTTTCTATTGTTTCTGTACTTATTTCTTCGTCCATTAATTTTTCTTCTAAAACTTCACTCGGTTCATCGTCCATAAATTCTTTTTCAAGAATCATATTAATGTCACTATATTGTTTGGCACCTGTTCCAGCTGGAATTAGTTTTCCAATGATAACATTTTCTTTGAGTCCTCTTAAGTAATCAACTTTTCCTTTAATGGCAGCATCGGTAAGAACTCTTGTGGTTTCTTGGAATGATGCAGCAGATAGGAAAGAATCGGTTTCTAGAGAACTTTTTGTGATACCAAGCATGATTGGACGTCCTTTGGCAGGAACACCTCCACGTAAGATAACAGGTTTGTTCGCCTCAGTAAAGTCGTGTAAAGAAATCGTTAATCCTTCAACAAGCTCTGTATCTCCAGAATCAACAATACGTACTTTACTAATCATACGTTTAACAATTAGTTCAACGTGTTTGTCTGAAATATCAACACCTTGTAATTTGTAAACCATTTGAATTTCTTTTAAGATGTATTCTTGAGCAGTAATTGGATCTGTGACAGCAAGTAATTCTTTTGGAGATATTGCTCCTTCGGTTAATTTGTCTCCTGCTACAACACTGTCGCCAACAGCCACACGTAATTTCATGTTGTAGTTGGTTACATGGTCTCTTGCCTCGACATCGTTTTCAATGACAATTTTATATTTTCCATTGTCTTCTTTGATGCTTGCTACTTTACCATTAATTTCAGCAATGGTTGCTTTTCCTTTTGGATTTCTCGCTTCAAATAGTTCTTCTACTCTTGGAAGACCTTGGGTAATATCGTCTCCACCTGCAACTCCACCAGTGTGGAATGTACGCATGGTAAGTTGGGTACCTGGTTCACCAATGGATTGTGCAGCCATGATACCAACTGCTTCTCCCGTTTCGACTAAGTTACCAGTAGCAAGGTTGCGTCCATAACATTTTTGACATACACCATTTGGAGTTTTACATGTTAGGGCACTACGTATTTCAATGCTCTTGATTCCAGCATCTTCAATTTTTTTCACGATATTTTCTGTAATCATTTCACCTTTTTCCAAGATTAAATCTTTGGTTTCTGGATTAATGATTTTTTGAGCACTATATCTTCCTAGAATACGTTCTCCAAGAGATTCAATGACAGAACCATCTTTATCGTTAATTAAATCATATACTTCGACCCCATGGATGGATCCGCAATCAAATTCTTTGACGATGATATCTTGTGCAACGTCTACTAAACGACGTGTTAAATATCCAGAGTCGGCAGTACGAAGCGCGGTATCTGCAGAACCTTTTCTGGAACCGTGGCTTGATAAGAAGAATTCGGATACATCAAGTCCTTCACTGAAGTTTGAGGTGATTGGAATTTCTACGGTAGAACCATCTGGTTTTGCCATTAATCCACGCATACCTGCAAGTTGTGAGAAGTTACTGATGGAACCACGTGCTCCTGAGTTCATCATCATGAACAATGGATTATCGTAATCGTTACTTGAAATTTCTTCTAATTCTTTTTGAATTTTTTTGTTTGCTTTGGTCCAAACATCAATAACACTATTGTAACGTTCTTCTTCAGTGATTAATCCACGTTTATATTGTTTGTTAATTTTTTCAACTAAATTTTGACCTTCTTCGATGACTTGTTCTTTGGTT
>CAOWNX010000114.1:378-2603 GCA_948552115.1 uncultured Bacilli bacterium | reverse complement strand
AAATACACCCCTTGATGATTACTTGTCTCTTGATTCATAAATTTAGAATCTTTGGAAGAATTCAAACAACCAGTCGTAAATCCTCGATGAAAAAGTAAAGAAGCCCTTTCTAAATCTTTCAGATCAATTTCAATTTTATGTTGCAGTTGATATTGATTCATAAGATTTCGATAAAACTTTGTCATAAATCCAACATAAGCTGGACTTTTCATTCTACCTTCTATCTTAAAACTAGTAACATTTGAATCCATCAATTTTGGCAATAACTCAGATGCATTCAAATCCTTCGTGGAAAGAAGAAAATTTCCTTTTGTCGTGATTGGTTTCCCATTTTCCAAAAGTTGAAAAGGAAGACGACAGATTTGTGCACATTCTCCCCTATTTCCACTACGATGTAATATCATAGAAGAAAACAAACATTGCCCAGAATAAGAAATACAAAGAGCTCCATGAATAAACACCTCGATTTCCAAATCATTTGGAAAGGAAAGAATTTCTTCAAGAGTTAATTCACGTGCCAAAACAACTCGTTTTACTCCGATATCACGTAAAACCTCAATTTGAGCAACATTATGCGTATGAACTTGTGTAGACGCATGAATTTCCAAATTTGGCATCATTTCATGAGCAAGTTTCATAAGACCAACATCTGCCATTATTACGGCATCAACATGGATTTGATATAAAAATTTTACATAATTTAAAACTTCAGGAAGTTCCGATTCATAAATCATCGTATTGACAGTAACATAGATTTTGACACCATATAAATGACAAAAGAAAACAGCTTCTTTCATTTCTTCATCCGAAAAATTGGCAGCAAAAGCACGGGCGCCAAAACGTTTTCCACCTAAATAAACCGCATCACATCCATGATATACCGCCATTTTTAACGATTCAAAATTTCCAACAGGACTTAATAATTCTTTCTTTTTCATAAATTATCATTCCGTCATTGAAATAACTTTTTCCAAAATCATTCCATACTTTCCCATTGCTGTTTCTTGAGGATTTACTAAAAAATCAGAAAAACGAATCACTTGTTCACGAACATCATTAAAATTTTCTTGACAAGTAATAACTTTCCCAACAACTTCTCCTTGCTTTTTCAAAAACATCTCATAAACTTCTTTGGCATTTACGAGTACAAGAGCAGAAACCTCATTGGAATCCAATTCAAAATCTTGATAATCTCCCTCATACAAATCAAGATAAACGTTTGCAAAAGCACGATCACGAAACACACTACCATTTTGATTGATTCGATCCATAATAAAAGGAACAACATTTACTTCAATCGCATCCCTTGCATCAATTTCAATTCCTAATTCCTCTTTCATTTCTCTTGCAAATCCTTCTTGTATCGTCTCTCCCGCTAAAATATGGCCAGAAGCAGTGGTATAAAGAGTCCCTTCTTCCTTACGTACTTGAAAAAAAACATTTCCACTTTTATCATATAACCAACAATGTACTGTTTTGTGCCACATAGCATCTCGATGAACAATCGAACGTTTTTCTTTTCCAAGCCAATTTCCTTGCTCATCATAAATATCTAAATATTCCATAATTTCCACACTTTCTGTTCTTATTATAAAACAAAAGATAAAATTTGTCGCTTCCTTTTAAATCATTAAAACAATACGAAACCCAAGATAATCAACTACTGAACCATAATTCTTGCTAAAAACAAACAAATCGAGATTCATTATCATACAAAGAGTTAACTTGCCTTACTTGTGATTTATATTGTTTATCCATAAAAGGTCACATTTCTCCAGTTGCACCTTTATCACAAGTAATACTCTCTACTCCTTTTTTATCTTCTCTGGTTGGTGCTCGATTCACGCTCACTCCATCCACTTTGAAATTTATCTTAATATCATAATTTTCTAAATAATTTTGTACAATTCCTTTAATCACATCATACTCTTCTGTTTCTTAAAACAAAGCAAAAGTTCTGTACAAAATAATTACTGCTACCAGCAAAATAAGTCCAACACTAAATATAATCATTGCTTGTTTTCTCTTTTTATTTTTTTGAAATGGAACAAGACTCATAAAAAACACTATCCTTATTTCTAAGTCTAGTAGCTTTTACATACTTTTCTTCTTTTATAACCCTAATTAATTATACTGCTAATATTATACGAAAGCTAACATTACCATAAGCTCCACCTTTACTTCCTCCAAAAGCAAATATACCAGCAGTTGTACCTACATTAAAA
>CAOWNX010000114.1:0-270 GCA_948552115.1 uncultured Bacilli bacterium | reverse complement strand
ACCTGTTGAATCTCCAAGAATACGTCGAAAATAAGTACTCTCATATGTATTATACAAATAACTATCATAATATCTTGTATCTGTCGGAAAATTAGATACTCCATCACTCAAAGATTGCGTTTGACCAACATTACAGTAAGGGCCATTAAATCCACTATTATCTGTAACATCTTTTCCACTACAAGGATTTCCTTCTTTACTCTCCATAACTGACATCATATATTCCCAAGCTCCACCGCTCATATCATAAATTCCAGTGATATTTCCTGT
>CAOWNX010000113.1 GCA_948552115.1 uncultured Bacilli bacterium | reverse complement strand
TCTTCCATTTTCATTGGAATCAGTTTCATAATTTCTTCTGCTTTTTCTTGGTACATTTTATCTAATAGTTGATTATTTAAGGTATGAAAGTGTTTTAAGATATCTGCCATATCTTCTTCTACTTCTTCAATTGCAATTTTACCTAATTCTTCCTCTACATTATTACAATATTCAGATGTTAAAGAGGCTATGTTCATTCCATTAAAAAATAAACTTTGCAAGGTTTTTAAGTCATATCCAATAAGCCCTTTTCTTGAAAAGTGGCTAAAATAAGCAAATATTTTTACCATATCAATTAGTTTGATACTTCCCTCTTTTACTTCTTGTAAAATCTCTAAGATAATACCATCAAACTGGTCATCTGGTATTTTCCAATATTCTTCTGTTAGTAGTCTTTTGTAAGCTGGTAAGTTTTCGATATCCACTGTATTTCTTATGGTTTCCATGTTTTCTTTGAATAATTTCATATCAAAAATACGGGTTCTAACATAATACTCGATGAATTTGAAAAATCGGTATTCGGATTTAAAGTTATAATAATAGTTACGATCAAATTCTTTCATATAGAATTGTCTATTATCCATTAAGATTCTAGAAGATACTAAAATCGATTTATATTCTTCATTATCTTTTATGTTAATAAATTTATCTTTTGTAATTTTCCCGGCTTTTATTTCGAAGGATACAGCAATGGTAAAAATCAACATTGTTTGCATGATTCGATTGCTGGTATTTGGATACGATTTACTTACCATTTCATAGATTCTCTTGAAGTCATTTAAAGCATGTTTTAAAATTCGTAAGTTTCGCGTTCCACTTTTATGAAAGGTAGAAATAATAAATCTAGTGTTTTCTCTTAAAAATCGAATTAAGTCTGGATTGCTTTCATATCTCATTAATATCCCATTGATGATATAATCAAATTTAGGAGCATATTCAAATGTTTCTCCTATCAATTTTTCTTTAATTCTTTCGTAATCATTGGCTTTATCAAATACATGCTCAATTTTGTTTTGTATTTTTTCTACCATAGGTTTATTGTTCTTATTTAGTTCCCCTTGCTTATCTAACAAATAGGTTGCAATGAAAGTTTTCATTTCTAAATTAGAACTTTTCAGTTTGGTTGCCAATTCTTTTTCATTACAAATTAAAATAGTTTTGATATGATCATGCTCAACAAAGTTATTAATATAACCTAAAATATCAATAACATCTACATTTGCTCTTTCTAAGTCATCAAAACAAAGTACTTTATCATCTGTTGAAAAGAAATCGGCATAATTTAATCGGTCTCCATTTTGGGTTACACCAAATAGATTTGCCATATCAATTCCCGTTTTTGCATATTCTGGTATGGTTTCTTGTCCATTTACCTTCATAAATTTTCTTAAGTTTTTATCCATTAATTGCGTGGTTTCTATAAATATTTTTTTGCTAATTTCTTCTAAGTTTGAAATTCCATATAATGACATATAAATGGTAGTGTAACGTTTCCCATTTAATTGCATCGATTCAATTTTTTTTCTAATTTTGTTGTTCCAAAAATGGGTTTTTCCTGCTCCCCATTCTCCATTTATCATAATTGCATAATCCGTATAATCGGATCGAACATAATCTAAAACGCCTTCTACTAAATCTTCCATCATTTCCTCCTTCGTTTTTTCCTTAGTCTTTTGCCATTGTGAATACTCCTATTTTACTTGGTTGTGCTTGTTTCAAAATTTTGCAACATTCCTCAACTGTACTTCCTGTTGTGTATATATCATCTAATAATAGTATTTTTTTATGTTTTAACCTTTGCTCTTTTTTTAGCTCATATACTCCTTGTATATTTTTTCTTCTATTTTCTTTGTTCAATTTACTTTGTTCTACAATATTTTTTATTTTAAAAAGACATTCTTTTTCTAATTTTAGATTGGTAGATTTTGCTATCTCTTTTGCTAATAAATAGCTTTGATTATAGCCTCTTTCTTTTTGCCTTTTTTTACTAATTGGAACTGGGATTATTGTATCATAAGATTTTAAAATTTGAAAGAATTTTTGATTTTTTAATAAAAAATTTACAAAGGTTTTATACAGATAGGCTTCATTTCGAAATTTATATTTTAAAATGCTTTTTCTGATAATTCCTTCATATTTAAAGATATACAGATGTTCTTTGAAATTTCCTTCTGGATTCTGATTGATTTCTACCGCAAATTCTGCTTGATTTTCTAACATTTTACGACATTTTTTGCACAGAAACTCTTGGTTTAGTTTTCCACAAATTCCACACGTTGGTGGATAAATGAGATTTAAAAATGGAACACTTACGATAGAAATTAATGGTATTACTTTTTTATTTTCCCTTATCATTTCTCTTTCCTACTTTCTATATCATGTCATCTCCTAATTTTTTTGTTTTATATTATACTATGCTATTAGAGCCTTTTCAAGTTTTTTCACCGCGAAATTCGACAAAACAGGACACTTTATTAAGTGTCCTTACTGCCTCATTTTAAATTCCAATCCTGTGTTTCTTTTTTTACTATCTACATTTTGAACCATAAAATCTACTATTTTTTCGTTTCCTACTACAATTAACATTTTTTTTGCTCTTGTAATTCCAGTGTATAACAAATTCCTTGTTAACAACATTGGTGAGGATGG
>CAOWNX010000112.1 GCA_948552115.1 uncultured Bacilli bacterium | reverse complement strand
ATTTGCAATAGTTGAAGCATTTCGTTCTAATTCACCTTCTTCAAAAATATTTTTTATGTGCCTAGAAATTACAGATTTATCCCTTCCAAATAATCTTGTCATTTGTTCCAAAGATAACCAAACTGTTTCTCCTTCTAAATTTACATCTAGTTTAATATTCCCATTTGTTGACTCATAAATAAGCAATTCTGTTTTATTTTCTTTTATCAATTCATTTTTCATTCCAAACCTCCTTATTTTTTAAATAATTATTAATACTTTTGCAGAATAAATTCCCAAGTATATTTTTTTCTTCCTTTACGAGTAGTTTCATTTTCATTTAATATAATTACATTTCAGTTTTTGGTTAATTTATCAAATTGTTCTTGATTAAATAATCTTTTATGTTGTTCTTTTACTGGATTGTAGTAAAAATTTTCTTCTACCTTAATATAATCATCATTAACATATTCATTTTTATCAGAGTTTACCCTTCCAATAAATAAGCCACC
Organism: uncultured Bacilli bacterium; assembly: GCA_948552115.1. Classification (GTDB taxonomy): domain Bacteria; phylum Bacillota_I; class Bacilli_A; order RF39; family UBA660; genus MGBC162267. Next base: position 2,246 of record CAOWNX010000112.1, on the reverse strand, counting down.
TCTTTCAAGAGTTTTATAAATAGAATCAAATATTTCCATTGTTTTATTCATATCAAAATAATGAATAGACAAGTTAGCATTTATTAATCCTACTGAATTAGATTCAAATGGTAAGCCATCAACAATATCAAAATTCATTATATTAGCATTAGGATACATTGCTTTAAACTTATTTGTTGCTTTTTCTGAAAAATCACATGATATTACATTAAAACCACGCTCAAATAACCATATTGAATCTTGACCTAAACCACATCCTAAATCAATAGCATTTTTATTATTTATATTACAAATAATATCATTATATTTTTCCATCCATATATCATTTAAAAAGTCTTTTTCTGATTCCTTTAGATTACTATAATATATTTCATCCCAATATTTTTTATCGCTCATAATTTTAATCTCCTTACTAGTCATCTATTTGGCCATTTTTTCATTCTAGCATAACTATACAACACATACCAGTTAGGGTGGTATGAAGAAACATATTCTCCACAGACAACCCCACAATATTTTTTTCAAAAATTAGTAAAAATATCAATAATTTATCCGTTTTTTTATCATTTTTTGACCCCTACTGAATAGTTGATTTTCCCTTTATTTATAAGGGGTTATCGCCTCGTCATCACGCATACACATTCCACATGTTTTGTTTGTGGAAACATATCAAACCCTTGAATCGAAGTAATAGCATAATCAGACAACAATTTTTTTAAATCACGTATCAACGTATTCGGATTACAAGAAATATAAATAATTTTTTCTGCCTGAATTTTTAAAATCGTAGCGATTGTTAACTCATCCATTCCGCTTCGAGGTGGATCTACTAAAATCGTATCAAAATTCTCTGGAATCTTAGCAATAATATCCTGAACCTTACCTAAATGATAAGAAATATTAGTTTGATGATTTAAAGTTGCATTTTTGATTGCATTCAAAATAGCAGCTTGTACCACTTCAATTCCTGTTACCTGAATATCTTTAATGTTTACCTGTAAGCCTATCGTTCCAACGCCACAATACAAATCTAAGAGATTTCGTGCAGAATTACACTCATTCCGAACCATTAAAAACAATTCCTTACTTACAAAAGGATTTACTTGAAAAAAAGAATCCATCGAAACTTGATAAAGTACTCCATTACTCCGTTCAAAGAAAAAAGAATTTCCATAGACAACGTGATGATTTTTTAAGATACCAACAATTTTATGTCGTAGAAACAAATTCTTATCAACGTTCACTTCCTCATTGGTCACAATATCCATTAAAATTTCATTGTTCTCATTACAACGAATCGTCAAATCTCCATTTTGAAAAGCAAACATTGAAAAATCTTTTAACACAGCATTGATTGCTTCATTTGCAATCGCACAATTTAATATTTCAATAAATTGATGCGTTTCCGAAAAATAAAATCCAACTCTTCCACCTTGTACTTTCATAGACAACTTATTGCGATAGTTCCATGGTTCAGATGAAGATTGTACAAAAATCGTTTCATCCCACAAACCTTCGTGAGAAAACAATTCCGTTAACAAAAAAGATTTTAATCTCACACTTTCGCTATAATCTACATGCTGATAATCACAACCACCACACATACCATAATAAGGACATTTTGGCGTCACCCTCTTTGGACTAGCTTCTAAAATATTTACACACTTTCCAACTTGATAATTTTTCTTATCCTTCACCATATCTACTTCCACCTTTTCTCCAGGTAAAGTATGAGGAACAAAAATAATTTTATTGGAAACATACCCAATTCCTTTTCCATGCGTTTCTAACTTTTCAATTTTCACTTGCATGTGCTTCACTTCCTAATTCAATTATACATTATTTTGTATAGCCTGAATAGTTTTGGGTAACTTAAAAATGGTGAATACAATGAAAAATAAAATACTTGCTCGAATTCAAAAAGATTTTGAAAATTGCCCAGATTTAATTATCAAAGAAATCAAACTAAATAAAAAAGAAATCATTTATGTAACTTACCTAGAAACTGTAACAGGTAGTGACAAAGTAAATGATTACATTTTAAAAAATTTAAGTGCCATTAGCGGGAAAACGAGAAAAAATCTAAATGACATTCAAAGTTTACTTCCCTCTCCAAATACTGTAGATATTCAAGAATTAGATAAAATCGAATTTTATATTACCAATGGATTTACCATCGTCATCCATAAAGAAGAAATTTATGCGGTAGAAACCAAAGCGGATATCAATCGTGGGATTCCAGAACC
>CAOWNX010000111.1 GCA_948552115.1 uncultured Bacilli bacterium | reverse complement strand
CAGTAACATAATTTCTTACTTTTTGCTCCTTTGGTAAATAATCAAACGTCCCTTTTACATTTTTAAGCTCTAAATTCTCCATAAATTATCCTCCTTCTTAAAATTTAAAAAAGTTATACATTCCTGTATAACTTCATACAGGCACAAGACACAACAAAATGACTTGCGCCGATAACTCTTTATTGAATTACTTTGCAAGTTCAAAAATATTATGATGATGGAAAAACAAGTATTCTTTTTTCACGAAAAATCGCCTTCCTAAATTGAGTATAAATCATGCAAAAAACATTTGTCAAGATTCTCTTAAGAAATATCTGTAATCGAATGATCAATTCGTTCCCATTTAATATCTTTTTGAAACAAAGTAAGTATAAAAACATAAACATAAGACATCAAAAAGAAAGGATGATACAACAAAGCCCAAAACTTCATCGAACGACTGATATTTAATTTTTCCCGATCCAAATAAATCAAAAGAAACGTGAAAAATAATAAAGAAAAATATAAAGTGATAAGAAACATACCAAATACCAAAACATAACCCATCACACCAACATGTTTTTGAATCAAACTAACCACACAAGAACAAAGTGCCATCAAAAGTCCCAAAACAAAAAATAAAACTGGAAAAATACCATACATCATAGAGTAAAGAGATCCCACATTCCAAGGATGCTCTAAAATTTTCTTTCGGAATTTTGGAATATAAGAAAATAAATTTGAAAAATATCCTCGAATCCACCGTTTTCTTTGTAAAACACTTTGATGAAATTTTTCTGGTTGTTCATCATAAAATTGTGCTTTTTCATTATAATTAGTTGAAATACCATGAAGGGTTGCATAATAACTAATTTCCACATCTTCTGTCAAACTATGAAAAGGAAACGTACCCCACTCTTTAATATACTTTCCATGAATATAAAATCCAGTCCCCATAACCATGATATTCTTTTTATCTTTTATTCCTGGACGATTAATCAGCGTATTAATCATCGTATAAGTAAGTCCTGCAGAAGTAGATACCAAAGACTGACCATTCTTAAAATTACGATACCCCATACTTATACCATAACCTTTTTTATAATCAGTTTCCATTTCTTTCAAATAATTTTTATCCATTACATTATCTGCATCAAAAATAAAATAAGCATCATAAAAGAATTGATGTTCTTTTAAAAATTCAATGGCTTCTTTCAAAGCATATCCCTTACTCTGACCATCCAAATGCTTCCTTATAATTACACTCGCACCATACTTTTCACAAATCAAAACGGTTGGATCAGAATCTTTTTCCACAATAACATAAACATCTTTCATAGGAATTTTTCGAGTTTGTGTTTTGATACTTTCTAATAGAGTAGAAATAACTTGAGATTCATCCCTAGCAGGAATTAAAATTGTAAATTTTGGTTTTGAAACAGTATCTTCCAACACATATTGATTTTTCTTTCGCTTCCCATGCATAAAGAAGAAAAAAAGAATACTTAAAAAAAAGGAAATAAGACTTAAAATTAAAAAGAATAAACTCATTTTTTTACCTCGATTACTTTCATATTTGTATAATATTTTTTTAAAACCTCATCCCCATAATATCGATCAAAAAACTTCCCTACAAAGCTAATAGGTTCATATCCTCTTAATCGAAACATTTGCCTTGCCAAAGCTCCCCACGAAATTGTAAAATCTAGCAATAACAAAACCACACAAATTCTTGTAAACACTCTAGAAAAATAATCTGGAAAATACTCAATAATTCGAGAAAGTATGGGATATACAATTTTGGCAAATAGTAATGCAAGTAATCCCCATACAATCATAAAAGGAATTGTCGTCCGACCATTAATATTTAAAAACTCTTGACTATAATCCCACGAAATTGTTCCCAAAAACGTTTCTTGCAAAAAACTAATGATATATTCAAAAAAACCACCAATCAAAGCACCATGCAAAAACGTCTTAAAATTAGATTTCGGTTTTCGTAGCAAAAGAATTGTAAATAAAACAGCGCCCATTCCATATACAGGACTAATGGGTCCATAAATAACTCCTCTTCGAAGCTGCCAAACAAACTCATGATGGTAATGATAATGAATAAACAAATTCAAAATTTGTTCATAATAAGCACCAAAAATCGATCCCAAAAAGAAAAGCCAAAACAATTTTGGAAAACAAATTCCTTCGGCATATCGTTTTTTTGTTTCCATAAATTCCCACTCTCAATAAAATTATTCTATCATAATTCCAAATATTTGACAAACCAGATTCAATTACTACTGATAAAAAATTGATGAAATAAAAAATATCTTTTTTCAACATAAAAAGAACTCCTTTATTTATAATAGAAGTTCTCACTCATCAATCTTATTTCTTAACACAAAAATTATACGGAAAGGACGACACGAAAACTGTCAGAACTAATCTCGTAAGCAGTACCAAGTGAGAAATCAAACACACCAGCATCACTGCCACGATTCCAATGTCCACCACGGTAGAACCAAGGATCGTCAGGCCAAACAAACCAAGCTTCATCATCATGCCACGATCCAACTTGTCTTGTTCGAGATCCATATATTCTGTTAGTAAAAGGTCCCATCTCTCCTGTTGCATCTCCGAGTATTCTACGATTATAATGCTCATCATCGGTTGCATATGCATACGTATCATAATATCTTGTATCACTTGGAAAATTAGATACTCCATTACTTAAAGTTCCACTTATATTACAATAAGGTCCATTAAAT
>CAOWNX010000110.1 GCA_948552115.1 uncultured Bacilli bacterium | reverse complement strand
TGGTGATAGTGTTCGAGTTTGGTGTAATAAAAGACCACAAAAAGCCAATATCAAAACTTTACCATATCCAGGTTTTCCTACAGACTTACAGCCTCAAATGGGTGTTGTTTTATCCTTAGCAAATGGGACAAGCACTATTAATGAAAGTATTTGGGACTCTAGATTTCAATATACAGAAGAATTAAACAAAATGGGAGCAAAAATAACGGCACATGGAAAAAACGCTTTCTTTGAAGGAGTTAAAAAATTATCTGGCGCCCCTGTCTATTCCTCTGATTTAAGAGCAGGAGCTGCTTTAGTAGTAGCTGGTACAGCTGCAGAAGGAGTAACCGAAATTTATAACTTAGAACATATTGACAGAGGATATGAAAATATAGAAGAAAAATTTAGAAAAATCGGAGCAAAAATCGAAAGAATTATCGAATAAAAACAGAAGAAAGAAGAAAGAATTATGCTAAATTTTTGTAGTTTATATAGTGGAAGTAGTGGAAATAGTCTATTCGTAGAAACCAAAAACACAAAGTTATTAGTAGATGCTGGGGTTAGCTGTAAAAAAATAGTAACTGCATTAAATGATATTGCAATAGACCCAAGCTCTATTGATGGTATTTTAGTAACCCATGAACATACTGACCATGTACAATCATTAGGCACACTCTCTAAAAAATTTGACTTACCTGTATTTGTAAACCAAGAAACTTTGGATGCTATGCCGAAACAAAGAGATAAAATAGCAGAAAAAAATATAAAAACTTTTAAAGTAAGTGACAAATTTGAAATTGGAGATTTGACAATCCATCCTTTTTCGATTCCACATGATGCTGCGAATCCTTGCGGATTCAATCTATACAAGGATGATAAAAAAATAAGTATTGCAACTGATATTGGTCATATGACAAAAGATATTCTAAAAAACTTAGAAGAAAGCTTGTTTATTATGCTAGAAGCCAATTATGATCCAGAGGTTCTTAGGTGTTCTTCTTATCCATTTTCATTAAAATCAAGAATCGCAGGACCTACTGGTCACTTACCAAATGAAATGGCTGGAAAAACAATTTGCCATCTTTTAAAATCTGGATTAAAAAATGCCATGCTTGGTCATTTAAGCAAAGAAAGTAACTTTCCAGAGCTTGCTTATCAAACTGTATTAGACGAACTCATTGCCAACCATTATGATGAAAATAACTTATCCCTTAATGTTGCTTCCCGAGAAGTACCTAGTAAATTAATTAAATTGTAATCACTCCCAATTTGGCAATTTTCCAAATTGGGTTTTTATAAAGGAGAAATTATGCTTAGTATTCAAATTATCTGTGTAGGAAAAATAAAAGAAAAATATTTAAAAGATGCCTTAGAGGAATACAAAAAGAGATTGTCAAGATATTGTAAATTAACCATTACAGAATTACCAGATGAAAAAATTCCAGATAAATTAAATGGTAGTTTAGAAAATGATATTAAAGCAAAAGAATGTGCCAATATTAGGAATCATATTAAGAAAGATTCTTATATTGTTGCCTTAGATTTAAAAGGAAAAGAATTTACTTCTGAAGAATTTTCTAAAAAAATAGATGCTTTATCCATGGAAACTAGTAATCTAACTTTTATCATTGGTGGTTCTTTAGGTTTAACACAAGAATTATTATCCATTTGCCATTTAAAAATTTGTTTTTCGAAAATGACATTTCCACATCAATTGATTCGAGTATTTTTATTAGAGCAAATTTTTAGAGCTTTTAAAATAGCAAAGGGTGAAACCTATCATAGATAAATATATTTTGGTATTGTAGAGAAAATCAAGAACATAAAATATAGGGGCTAACTAATTTTATAGAAAAGAAAGATATTTTCTCTACAAAATTAAAATCATGTTATTTAATTATTTTTTATTGTTTTCAACAGTTTTTGGGATAACTTGTGGATTACAAATTTTCTAACTATGAAAAAAATTGAAATAAATATTATTATTTTCGTCATTCTTTAACCTGTCCTTTTTGAAATAATTTTAATTATTATACTTCGATTTCCAACATTTGTCAACTAAAACTTTACGACAAAAATCGACAAATCACCACGCTCGTAAAAATTCCTATTACATCTGCTATGAGTGCAGCTACTAATATGAATCTTGTTTTTTTAATTCTAATACAACTTGTATAAACAGCAATTGTATATAAGGTTGTTTCTGTAGAGCCCATAATGGTAGATGCCATCCTACCAAGTAAACTATCCACTCCACAATTTTTCATAATATCTGTGGCAACTGCAATCGAACTACTTCCTGAAATCGGTCTTAAAAGGGCTAATGGCATTAATTCACTTGGAAACTGAACAAAATTTAAAATCGGACTTGCTAACTGAGCAATTAACTCTAAAATTCCTGAACTTCTTAGGGCTCCAATGGCTACAAATAATCCAATTAAAGTAGGTAATATACTAACTGTCGTCTCAATTCCCTCTTTTGCTCCTTCCAAAAAAGTATCAAAAACTTTATTTTTTTCCTTTAATCCATAAGTTACAATTAGTAATATAATCATTGGCATTGCTAGATTAGAAATGAAATTAATGAATGGCATTGGTACTACTCCTCTTTTTTTATTTTAATTATTATTTTAGTAACGATAATTCCAGCAGTTGCAGCTGCTATTGTGGCAATCCAAACAGGAAAAACAATACTGGTTGGATTTGCCGAACCCAAAGAATTTCGAATTGCAATAACGGTTGTTGGTATGATTTGAATGGATGCAGTATTTAATACAATAAACATCATCATAGAATTCGATAACGTATCTTTTTGCTTATTCTCTCTTTGCATTGATTTCAT
>CAOWNX010000109.1 GCA_948552115.1 uncultured Bacilli bacterium | reverse complement strand
AATTATAATGGGATTAGCTTCAGCTGGAGTATTTGGTGCATTTGGTGCTATTTTAGGTTAAATAGAAGGATAACAACTTGCAAATGATAAAGTTTGTAGGTTGTTTTTTTAATTTCACATTTTCAAAAAATGGGCTGAAAACCTTGACAACTGTAGGCAAAATATGATATCATATTATAGCTTATTAAAAGTACAAGTTAAAATTTAAAATCAATTATTTAAAATCCAAAGTTAAAAATTAAAAGAAGAGGAATTAAAATCGATTAGCCCTAAGGAAAATTATTTGTAAGAGCAGACAAATAAAAAACCAAAGACAAGCAAATTGTATTTTAAGAAGGACTTCTTTTAACATTTATAATAAATGCAAATCAAAAATTTGCATACTTAATTTCTAAGTCAATGCTGGCGCATTTCCTAGAATTTAAGCATCTGCTTAATATCAATAGTTAAGGAGTGATTTTTTTGAAAATCAAAGAAGTTAATTACGAGAAAGCCTCTCGTAAAAATTTCGCAAAAGTTGGCGATTATATCGAAATGCCAAACTTAATCAAAGTTCAAAAAGATTCATATGACTGGTTTGTAGAAGAAGGATTAGGAGAAGTATTAAAAGATATTTCACCAATCGAGGATTATTCAGGAAACCTAGTACTTGAATTTTTTGATTACTTCATGGAAGAAAAAACAAAGTATACCGTAGAAGAAGCAAAAGAAAGAGATGCAACCTATGCTAGTAGATTACATGTAAAAGTAAGATTAATCAACCGAGAAACTGGAGAAATCAAAGAACAAGAAATTTATCTAGGAGATTTTCCACTTATGACAGACAGTGGAACTTTTGTCATCAATGGAGCAGAAAGAGTTGTAGTCAGCCAATTAGTACGTTCACCAGGATGTTACTATGGAGAGGAATTTGATACCAAAACAGGAAACAAAACTTATAATTCTACTGTTATGCCATTAAGAGGAGCTTGGTTAGAATATGAAACCGATGGAAACAACATATTTTGGGTACGTGTAGACAGAACTAGAAAAGTGCCAGTAACAACGCTATTAAGAGCGATTGGATTAGGAACAGATAGCCAAATCTTAGACTTATTTGGTGACGAAGAAATGTTAAAAGCAACGATTAATAAAGATACCATCAAAGACCAAGATGAAGCTCTAATTGAAATTTACAAAAAATTAAGACCAGGAGAACTTCCAACAGTAGATGCTGCAAGAAACCTATTTAATGGACTATTTTATGATAATAAAAGATATGACCTAGCAAAAGTCGGAAGATACAAATTCAACCAAAAATTAGCTTTAGCAGTTAGAATCAAAGATAAAGTAGCTGCAAATGATATTGTAGATGCCCAAACAGGGGAAGTTTTTGTGCAAGCAGGAGAAATCATCTCAGAAGAAGTAGCAGAAGAGATTCAAAATGCTGGAATTAACACCGTTGATATTAAGATGGGGGAGACAAAGGTAAGAATCATAGGAAATGCTACTTGTAACATTCACAAAGTATTACCAAATGTTGATTTAAGCAAACTACATATTAAAGAATTAGTAAACTATAATGTATTAAAAAATATCGTTGACCATACAGACGAAAAAGAGATAATAAAAGCATTAGAAGAAAGAATGGATGAATTAGTAGCAAAACACATCACAACAGAAGATATGATTGCATCTATTAATTACATATTAAACTTATCACATGGATTAGGAAAACCAGATGACATCGACCATTTAGCAAATCGTAGAATTCGTTGTGTAGGGGAACTATTACAAAATCAATTTAGAATTGGTTTAACCAGACTAGAAAGAGTAGTACGTGAAAGAATGACGATTCAAGATTTAGACGTTGTAACACCACAAACTTTAATCAATACAAAACCAATTACATCAGCTATTCGTGAATTTTTTGGAAGCTCACAATTATCACAATTCATGGATCAAACTAACCCACTATCAGAACTAACGCATAAAAGAAGAGTTTCTGCATTAGGACCAGGTGGATTAACCAGAGAAAGAGCAGGATTCGAAGTACGTGACGTTCATTATACACACTATGGTAGACTATGTCCAATCGAATCACCAGAAGGACCAAACATTGGACTTATCTCAGCCCTTTCATCATTTGCAAGCATTAATGAATATGGATTTATCGAAACACCATACCGTAAAATAGACCCTGAAACCCACCAATTAACAGATTGGATAGAATATATGAGTGCAGACGTAGAAGATAATTATATTATTGCACAAGCATCTGAGCCAGTAGATTCAAAAGGAAAATTCATAAACCCAAGAGTCAGAGTAAGATACAAAAATGAAGTCATCGAAGTAGATGGTGATAAAGTTCAATATGTGGATGTATCACCAAAACAATTAGTATCTGTTGCAGCAGCCATGATACCATTCTTAGAACATGATGATGCCAAAAGAGCACTAATGGGATCCAACATGCAACGTCAAGCAGTACCACTTATGATTACAGAAAGTCCAATTATTGGAACAGGAATTGAATATAGAGCCGCAAAAGATTCTGGAATTTTAGTATTAGCAGAAGAAGATGGAATCATCGAAAAAGTAACAGCGGATACCATTACTGTAAAATATAAAAATGGAAAAACCGTAGTACATAAATTACGCAAATTCAAAAGAACCAATGGAGGAACCTGTATTAACCAAAAGCCAATTGTAAAAAAAGGTGAAAAGGTAAAAAAAGGAGATGCCATTGCAGATGGACCAGCTACTCAAAATGGAGAGATGGCACTTGGTAAAAACGTATTAGTAGCCTTTTCTACATGGGAAGGATATAACTATGAGGATGCTATCTTAATCAATGAAAGACTAGTAAAAGAAGACGTAT
>CAOWNX010000108.1 GCA_948552115.1 uncultured Bacilli bacterium | reverse complement strand
GATGGATGATGTAATGGAAATTCCACGTTTGATTTTGGTGCTTTTTAATCTCTTTATTTTGTTTAATTGCTTTTCTATCATGTTCACAGGAACATTTAAAATAAAAGCAATCACGAGTCCTAGTAAAAATGGAGATAATATGGTGAGAATGCTTTTGAAAATATTCCATACTACTTCAAAATGTTCTAAGGATATAAATAGAATTATTCCAAATGAGATTAATATTAACCCATTCGTTAGTTCTTTATTTATTTTATTTTTCATATAACAGAAGAATTGGAAGAAAACAAATTTTCACATTATTTTAATAAAACAACTAGAAATATCGATATGATATAATATTTTGAAGGTAATTGTTTTGCAAAAGAAAAAAGAAATTAATTTAAAAATTGTATATTTTCTTTTCTTATGTCCATTCTAACGTTTTTCATTGGATTTGCTTTTTTTAGTTAAGTGGATTGAATTCTCTTTCTATTCGATTTCTTATTCTGTTAATTGATAATTACACTAACTCTTTCAATCTCTAGTTGCAATAAGACTGTTAACATTCTCACAAAGAATCTTCCATTAGCAGTTGAGTTATTTATATCATCCATTGCACATTCTAAACTACAATTATATTTTTCTAATCCACTAATTAGTATTTCTAAATCTCTAACACTTTCTAACATTTTTTGAAATTGTGGTCGATGTTCCATATCTTTTCCAGATATTTCAACATCTTCATAAATATTATAATTTTGATATTTACATAAATCTTTTAATTTTTCTTGCTGTTCAGTAGAGAATAACCTTCTCTGGCTTGATTCTCTGTTGTGACACGACAATAGATTGCTGCATATCCTGTCGATGTATTATTATTCATTCATTTCCCACTTTTCAAGAATTTAAGCTTACTACCTATACTTTAAATTACAATAAACTTATACAGCTGAATTTCACTTTTTTTCGTATTCAATTTTATTCCAAAAGTTCTAAAGCTCATTGCTATTATTTTGTTACTTTCTGACTTACTGGTATTAGCAATAAAGAAATAGACACTCATCAGCTTTGATAGAGTGTCATCACTTTTTATAGAGGCGACTTTACTTGCGACTCAAATGCTTCTCTTTTTTTATTTTATGAAAGTTCTTTTGACATATTCATAATAAAATAAAAACGACTCTTTGACAAGTCGCTTTTCTTATACTCGAAAAGTTCGAGTTTTCTATCAATTTGGTGGAGGATAAGAGATTCGAACTCTTGACCCCCACGGTGCAAACGTGGTGCTCTAGCCAGCTGAGCTAATCCCCCAAATACAAGAACAAGTTAATCTTATCACAAAAGAAAAACTGTTGCAAGTACTTTTAAAAAATTTTTCTTTTAGAACATTAAAAAAACTTATTCGTTTCCTGATTGAATATGAATAAGTCCTTTTTCTACTTCTTCTAAAGCCTTTCCAAGAGGTTTTTTATTTACATAATCTCTTTCATTCATTTGATAGTGATTATGTTCTAACATGCTTTTTGCTCTTCTACTTACTACATGCACTAGCATATACTTGGAATCAACAATATTTAGAAGTTTATCTATTGATGGATACAACATAAACATCCCGTCCTTACAATAATATCATACTAAAATTATTGTAAATTATACAATTGTTGCTTCTTCTTTTTTACATTCTTTTGACAAAGAACGTAAAGCGTTTAATATTTCTACCATAGCCCATGTATCTTGACGACAATATATTCGTAGTGCTTCTTGTTTTAATTTTAATTCTTCTTGCGTCATTTTTGAATAATTGGCATATTCAATAATAGCTTCGGTTCCATTTTTTACTTCTAATTGGTCATAAGATAATTTTGAAAAAATGGGTAATGTTTTTTTTATGGAGTAAGAGCCACTTAAGTTTTTGTGATAATAGTTTATCATTTTTGATTCTTTTGGAGAAAATCCTAATTTTTCATATAATTTTTGATTGTTATTGATAATCCATAATAAGTCGAAACCTCGATGATATACTTTCATTAAATCTTCTTTGTATTTTGGGAAACATTCTGCTAATTCTTTGATTCTTCCTTTTTCAAAGGAAACATTTTGTGCAAATAATGTACCTTTATTTGGATCAATATGAGTTAAGAGTGTTTGGATGAGTTCTTCTCTTTCATCTTTGATAGATTTTGCAAGAAAAATTACATTGTCTTTTTCAAAACCACAGTTTCCTGGTGATTTTTCAATGTGTAAACTAAATTCAAAGGGGGATTGCATAAATGGTTTTTCTCCCCGAAACCTTGGTAGTGGACAAGGGAATGTTTCAAAATCTAAATGGTATATTGGGTATTCTAATTGTTCTAGTGCTTTTTTTATTTTTTCTTTTTGTATAAATTCGACATTCTTTTTCGTACAATCTCTTTGAATTTGATGATTTTGATTGGTAATCCATTCTTCTGGTATATCTAATAAATTTAGATAGCCTTCATTAATTAAATCTAATCCTTTATGGTTTATTCCAAATTGGTCTTTAAAACCTCGCCCATTATGTAAGTAATTTAGAGAAGAATTTTTCTTGGGAATCTCACTGCCACAAACCGATTTAAAAAATTTACACCCATTTTGTTTTTTATAGCCACAAGCAATGCTTAGGGGACATGGTTTGGCATCACTTTCTTTTAAGGATTCATAAATATTTATCGCATCTTGTTGAATCATTGGTTGTAATTCTTTGGTCAATTCGTTAACATCAATGAGCGTTATTAATTCTTGATGGTTTTTATCTGGATGATAAATTGGAATATTATTTTCATAAGTACCATCAAAGATATATTCGGAATTTAATACAGCAAGATAATAGTTTATATCAGATAATTTAGATTCATTTTTTGAATTTGTGTACTCTCCTTCAATGATAAATCGTTGGACTGCAATATCGTAAATATAAGCCCCAAGACCATATCGATTTTTTAATTTTTCTCGTAAGTCTAGGTAGTTTTG
>CAOWNX010000107.1 GCA_948552115.1 uncultured Bacilli bacterium | reverse complement strand
TACAAATATTGCGAAACAAAATACACTAATTCTTCTTTCAAATTATCACGCATACCTATAACTTCTCCTTGATATTTACCATTTTGAAAAACCATAAAGTAAGGCGTCACCCGAAAAAGATCTTGTAAACTTGAAGAATATGTTAAAAATAATTCATAGCCATCGGTATGTTCTGATATTTCATTTTGATCCAAATAATAAATCTTAATTTCAATTTGTTCTTTTACCTCTTTTAAAACTGAAGAAAATTTTTGACAAGGAGTAGATTTACTTTTCCCAGAAAAAATAAAAATCGTATCTTTTTGTTCAATTTTTTCAAGTAAAGAAAGAAGAGATATCGATTCCATATAAGAAACATCATAATTGTTATCAGAAGGATTTCCTTCTTCCTCCCTTTTCTCAAACTCTTTCTCTTTTACATAATTATCATTCGGATGAACAGGAATAAAATGAGATACAATCATATCTCCACTAAGTAACAAACAAAGTACCAAAACTGCCAAAGCACATAAAAGATTCACTCTCGTTTCTGGAGACAATTTATTATCTTCTTTTCTACTCATGACAATTCCTCATTAATCTGTCGCATTACCTGTTTGTATAATTCTATCTTTTCTCGCTTTTTTTCAGAAGTCCAATAACTTTTTATCGTATCATTATTCATAGAAAACGTCGTTTCATCATCAAAAAAAACAACATTTCCTCGAACGACACCTATAACTGTAGGTGCATAAAGATCCAACTTCCCTTTATCATTTTTTCTTAAATTTTCATCTATTTCTCTTAAAATTCCCAAATAATTATCATGACGACGCTCCCGCTCCAAATAAAAATTAAAATAATTCAGATATTGAAATCCCATTTCCAAAGAAGCCGTATCTAACATTTCAGCAACTACATGACTCCATTCATTTTCAGGAAAACCCAAAAACAAAATTCCTGTTTCTTTTTCTAAAAATGTTAAACATTCTACAGAATTAAAAACGTGAAAAGAATTATCCAAACGAACATTCTTATATTCCTTTTGAAAAAGTTGATTATCGGGAATTTCTTTCACACTGTAATTCCGAGTTCCCAAAAAAATAAACGCTCCAATTAATATAGCAAAACAACAAAACAGTAATATCTGCTTTCCAAAAGATTTCTTTTGTTTCTTATTTTCCATTTTCATCACTCGCTTACCAAAAGTATACCACAAAAAAGGTACTTTCAAAAAGTACCTAACAATTTAATTTCCTTTTACTTGATTCATAACTTCTTGTGCAAAATCATCTTGACGTTTTTCCATACCTTCGCCAACTTCGTAACGAATCACGTCTTTAATTTCTCCACCATGATTTGCTACATAAGTTTGAACATCCATATCGCCATCTTTAACAAAAGCTTGTTCTGTTAAACAAATTTCTTTAAAGAATTTATTTAATCTTCCCTCTACCATCTTAACTGCAATTTCTTCTGGTTTCCCTTCTTCCATGGCTTGTTCTTTCAATAAAGTTCTTTCTTTTTCTACTTCGTCTTCTGGAACTTCACTACGGAATACATAACGTGGATTCATTGCTGCAGATTGCATAGAAACATCTTTTGCAACTTCCTCCGTTGTATGAGCAAGTTTTGATAATACTGCAATTCTTCCACCTAAATGTAAGTAAGAACCAAATACTTCATCATCCGTTTTTTCTAAAATTGTAAAACGACGAAAAGATAATTTTTCTCCAATTTTAGCCGTTTTCGCAACAATTAAATCACGAATTGTTCCTTCTTCACAAGAAACATCCATCGCTTCTTCCAAAGAAGTAGCATGACTTGTTAAAAGCGTTTTCCCGATGATTCCAATCATAGTTTGAAATTCTTCATTTTTACTTACAAAATCTGTTTCTGAATTCACTTCTAAAATAATAGCTTTATTTCCATCGATAAAAATATTTGCAAGTCCCTCTGCAGCAATTCTAGATTCCTTTTTATTTGCTTTCGCAATTCCTTTTTCACGAAGATAATCAATTGCAGCATTCATATCTCCATTACATTCAGAAAGTGCTTTTTTACAATCCATCATTCCAGCACCAGTAGACTCTCGTAAATTTTTTACCATTTCTGCGGTAATCATAATTTATTCCTCCAATTATTTTGACAAAGATGTAATTAATTCATCTTTCTTCATAGTACTATAACCTTTAATACCTGCTTCTTTTGCTAAAGTTTTTAATTCGGTTAATGTTTTATTTGATAAATCTTCCACTTGTTCTTCTTCTTGACGTACTTCTTGAATTTCTGTTTCTTCCTTCTTTAAAGCGTCTTCCATCACAGAATTTTTTTCTTCCGAAACAGTTTCTTCTTTCGCTGATTTCTTTTTATCTTCTTCTGTAACATAATCTACCATTTCTAAATGATTTGCTTCACAAATTGCATTCGTCAAAGATCCTAAAACAACTTTAACAGAACGAACCGCATCATCATTACCTGGAATAACATAATCAACATCATCTGGATCACAATTCGTATCCACAAGACCAAATACTGGAATATTTAATTTTCTTGCTTCACGAATAGCATTAATTTCCTTTTTTGGATCAACAATAATCAATGCTTGCGGAATTTTTACCATTCCTCGAATTCCACATAACAAACGATTTAATTTTTCATATTCTTTCTTTAATTGAATCACTTCTTTTTTTGGTAGTACTTCAAACGTTCCGTTCTTTTCCATTTCTTCAATTTCTTCTAAACGTTTTACACGTCTACGAATCGTACGGAAATTCGTAAGTGTTCCCCCAAGCCATCTTTCTGTAACATAATAAGAATTACTACGTTCTGCTTCTTCTTTTGCTACTTCACTTGCTTGTTTTTTAGTACCAACAAATAAGAAAGTTCCTCCATTTTCTGCAATTTTCTTAAGTTCTACATAAGCTTCCTCAATTTTTTCTGCAGTTTTTTGTAAATCAATAATATAAATGTCCTCTCTTGTTGTAAAAATATACGGTTTCATTTTTGGATTCCAACGTTTTGTTTGATGACCAAAATGAACTCCA
>CAOWNX010000106.1 GCA_948552115.1 uncultured Bacilli bacterium | reverse complement strand
GAAACATTTTCACTTACTTTGAGTAAAATATATGACGAAGAGAATAATACATTAGAAGTTGCCAATCACCCAGGAATGATAATAAAAATACCTGTTTCCATACCTTTACAAGAATTTGATATGATGCGATTAAAAGTGTTTGACAAGTTAGATTATGTGTAGTATTCTGGATAAGAAATATTTTTAGGATGTGATTAATTTGAAAGAAAAAATAATGTTAACAGCGGAAGGATATTTGGAATTAGAAACCGAATTAAACGAATTAAAAACGGTAACACGTCCGCAAATAATTAAAGAATTAAAAGAAGCAAGAGCCCAAGGAGACTTATCTGAAAATTCAGATTATGATGCAGCAAGAGATGCCCAAGCAAAATTAGAAGGAAGAATTAAAGAACTAGAATATAAATTAGAACATTGTATAATTGCAGAAAATACTGCGAAAGATATCGTAAATGTTGGTTCTACCGTAACCATTTCCTATGATGATGGAGACGAAGACACATTTAAAATCGTAGGGTCTCTAGAAGCAGATCCACTGGATAACCGTATTTCAAATGAATCTCCATTTGGACGTGCAATTCTAGGTTCTAAAGTAGGACAAAAAATTGAAGTAGAAAGTCCAAACGGTTCTTACTTTGTAGAAATAAAAGCCATTGCTTAAACAAACATCTCGATTCCTAAAAGTCGAGATTTTTTTCTTCTAAAAATAGTGTTATAATAGCTTTTCAAAAGGAAGTTTTAGAATGAAAAAAGCAAATTTTCAATTTTTTGATATTTTATGGCAAGAAGAAAAGGAAATATATCAAGAAGTCAATGAAAAAATAAATCTTATTTTTCAAACAAATAACTTTTAACTCCGAAATATTCTCGAAAAAAATTCATTTTTCTTATGATATTTCTTTACCCAATACGTTATGTATGAAAACAAACCAGAAAACCGAAGAACAAATAATCGAAGAAATACTAAGAAAATATTTTGAAACAATAATGAGTCAAGAATGTCAAGAAATCATTCCTGAATTGATAAATTGGTTTCTAAATGATACACAAGAATTAAATTGGCACAATATAAAAAATTTCTATCGCCAAAAAAGAATTCAGCAAAAAACGTTTACTAAGCAAGAAGAAAATTATTATTTTCTAATTTATTTAAATCAATTGTTTGGATCACAATTTTTTCTGATTTTGACAAACAAATTAATAGCAAAAGAAATTTTAAAAAAACAATCGATTGACTATTTGGATAATCTATTTTATCCAGAAAAAAATATAAAAAGTGAAGAAGATGTCTTAAATTATGTAAGAAATTATCATTATGGATGGTTTGATGAGAAAAAAATACTCCATCAAGAAGGATTAAAAGATTGGAAAAAAGATTACTATATATATCCAGTCGATTTTATCTTAGAACAAGGAATCGGTTGCTGTGTAGATTGTGCAAGAATCAAAGCTTACTTTTTAACTCAATTAGGAATACCTTACAAAAATATGTTATTAAAGTATTTAGATGGAGAAAAGATTCACTATCATGCCCAAACTTTTTTTGAGAAACATGGAATTTGGTATAAAATGACCGATACTTATATTGAAGAAATGGATTCTTTCAATAAGATATATGAATTAAACTATGGTGATGAAGTCTTAGATAGAAAAGAATTTGATTTAACAATAGAAAATCAACCAATTCAAGAAGTTATTATCCAATTATTTGGAGAAACAAGAAAAAAAGAATAAATCGCAAGAATACTTGCCAAGAGAAGATTTTATCGATATAATAAACGTGTTTGAAGGGATGGAACAAAATTAATGAAAAACGTACATAAAGTAGAAATTAAAGTAGAAGGTAAAGAGTGGGAAAAATGTTTAGACAAATCATTTAAAAAAAGAAATAAAGAGACAAAAGTCGATGGTTTTCGGAAAGGAAGTGCTCCAAAAGAAGTATACCTAAAAAAATTTGGTATTGAATCACTTTATATGGATGCAGTCGACAGTGCTGTTGAGGAAGCTTATAAAAAAGCACTCGAAACAAGTAAACTAACTCCAGTGATTGAACCAAAATTAGATGTCAAAAAAGTGGATGAAAAATCTGTTACATTTGAATTTACAATCATTACAAAACCAGAAATCAAATTAGGAGAATATAAAAATTTAAAAATAAAAAAAGAAAAAGCAAAAGTAACCAAAGAAGAAATTGAAAAAGAAATTGAAAACTTAAGAGCAAAATATGCAGAAATTACTGTAAAAGACGAGAATGCAAAAATCGAAGAAAAAGATACTGCTGTAATTAACTTCAAAGGTTATGTAGATGGTAAAGAATTAGAAGGTGGAAGTGGAGAAAACTTCCCATTAGAAATTGGCTCAAATACGTTTATTCCTGGATTTGAAACAGGACTTATCGGATTAAAAAAAGGAGATAAGAAGACATTAAATTTAAAATTCCCAGAAGGATATGCCAAAGACTTAGGCGGAAAAGATGTTACCTTTGATGTAGAAATCATGGAAATAAAAACACGAGTTCTTCCAGAAATTGATGCTGATTTCTTTGCTGATTTAGGATACGATAAAGTAACTAATCAAGAAGAATTAGAAGCAGAAGTAAAAAAAGTAATTGAAGATCAAAAAAATAACGAATTAGAAGACAAATACTTAGACGAATGTTTAGAAAAAGCAGCAGAAAATATGACGATTGAATTAAATGAAGAAATCATTGATGATGAAATTCATCGTATGATTCATCAATTTGAGTCTCAATTAAAAATGCAAGGACTTAGCTTAGAACAATATGCTAAGTTTACAGGGATTGACCATGAAGCAATGCATAAACAAATGGAACCAGAAGCAATCAAACGTGTAAAATATCGTTACCTTCTAGAAGAAATTGCGGAAGTAGAAAAAATTGATTTTAAAGAAGAAGAAGTTGAGAAAAAAGCAACCGAAATGGCTGAAAATTATGGAATTACCAAAGAAGAATTAATCGAAGCTTACGGTTCTCTTGATGTTGTAAAATATGATATGAAAATGCGGGAAGCAATGGAAATCATTCGAGCTAGTAAATAAGCTAGCTTTTTTAATGAAAGAAACCAAAAATTGACAAAAAAATATGTAAATTTTGCGTAAAA
>CAOWNX010000105.1 GCA_948552115.1 uncultured Bacilli bacterium | reverse complement strand
AATATTAACTCTGTGAAAGGAAAACGAAGAGAATTATTAGAATCAGACCAAAAAATGGCTTTCATAAGTAAAGAAATCGCGACCATTTATCGTGAAGTTCCTCTCGATGTAAAAGATTTAGAAGATATCCGTTATGAGAAGAAAAACACCGAAGCATTACATAAAATTTATGAAGAATTAGAATTCTATTCCTTATTAAAAGACTTTGACGAACCAGTGGTTGAAATCAATCATCAATATACCATTGTACAAAAAATAGAAGACCTCCTTGTTTGTGATATTAAGGCACTTTATATGGAATTAGATGCCTCAAATTATCATACTGCCAACATCATTGGAATGGGAATTAGTAACTCAGAAGGATCATTCTATATTCCAAAATCGTTGTGGAAAGAAGCAATCGAAAAAATAAAGAATACAATATTATATACATTTGATTTGAAAAAAAATATTGTTGCACTAAATCGGTTAGGGATTACACTTGAAAATGCAACCGATGATATTATGATTTTATCTTATCTTTTAAACGATACCGTGAAAGACGATTTAGCATATTTAATGATTCCAAAAGGATATCAAGTAGCCTTTTTTGATACCTTAAAACCAAATGACATGGAAGAAAATTTTCGAATTTACGATATCACTTTAAAGAGTAAATTTTTGTTCGAGCATCGTGACGATTACATTTTAGAAATTAAACGAGAAATGATGTTTGAATTATACCGTAATATTGAAATGCCTCTCATTCCAGTCCTTGCCAGTATGGAAATAACAGGAGTTTGCATTGATCGAGAAATGATTCGAAATATGGCAAGTGAGACGAAAGCAAAAATCGAATTAATCGAAAATGACATTTACAACTTAGCAGGAGAAAAATTTAATATATCAAGTCCAAAACAACTTGGAGATATTCTCTTTGAAAAACTAGGACTTCCTGGAGGAAAGAAAAACCAAACAGGATATAAAACGGATGTAAAAGTACTTCATAAACTATTAGGAATTCATCCAATCATTGAAAAAATAATGGAATATCGAAATTTAACCAAATTAAATTCTACGTATTTAGAAGGTTTAGAAACTTACATTCATGAAGATGGAAAAATTCACACCATTTACAAACAAAACTTAACGAGAACTGGTAGACTTTCTTCCATCGAACCAAATCTTCAAAATATTCCAACACGAGACGAAGAAGGAAGGAAAATCAGAAAAGCATTCTATCCAGTTAATGATGAATTTTTAAGTGCTGACTATTCTCAAATAGAACTTCGTATTCTTGCTCATATTTCCGATTCCAAAGAACTAATTGACGCCTTTGTAAGAGATGACGATATTCACACCAAAGTAGCTTCCGATATTTATGGAATTCCATTTGAATCCGTTACAAAAAAAATGCGTTCTACTGCCAAAGCCGTAATCTTTGGAATTGTTTATGGAATAAGTGGTTTTGGACTAGGTGAAAACTTAGAGATTTCTCGAACAGAAGCCAATAAATTTATCAATAAATACTATGAACTATATCCAGGAGTCAAACGATACATGGATGAAATTGTCGAAGAAGCTTACAAAGAAGGAGCAGTAAGAACACTTTTTAAACGAAAAAGAGTCATTGACGAATTAAATAGTAGCAATTATATGATAAGGCAATCGGGAGAAAGAATTGCACTGAATACTCCAATTCAAGGAACAAGTGCTGATATTATCAAAAAGGCCATGGTTGAAATCTATGAAAAGTTTAAAAAAGAAAATCTTGAATCAAAAATGATTCTCCAAGTTCATGACGAATTAATCTTTGATTGCAAAAAAGAAGAAAAAGAAATTGTTGCAAAAATAGTTACTGAAACTATGATACATACGATAGAATTAAAAGTTCCTTTAAAAGTAAGTGCTGATTTTGGAATAAACTGGTATGAAACAAAATAAAAAATTTGTAGTGGAAATAAGAATGGGAAAATTTCCAAAAAAAAATTCAGAAAGAAATCATTCGAATAAATACCATGTTTGTAAAAAGCAAAGAAAAAGTAGTATTACTATGAAGAGATAGAAAACAATATTGCCATTAGCTTTAATGAAACCATAACATTTTATGCTGCAAAGTACCATCAAATTATTGATAGTTTTATATCTTTATGAGGCTAAAATTGATTTAACAAAAACACTAAAAATTACGAAAGAAGATATAAAAAGGGGTTCAGGTATCATAAAACTAGATACTTTACCTGCGTCTTACACCATAAAAGAACTTGCTATAAGGACAATCAAATATAGTGATAATACAGCTTATATCAAATTGGTAGAATGGATTACAAAAGAAAAACTCCAAAAATATAGTAAGAAAATTGGATTACTTCATGGGTTAGAAGGAAAGGATTTTTTTGGAATTACCTCAGTCAATGATATGAAAAAAATTTTAGAGAAAATATATGAATACAGCAAAGAGGAGAAAGAACTAAAAGAAGCATTAGAAAACCCAACCTATAAAATTATTGAGTCCAAAAACATTTCCCATCAAAAGTTTTTAAGAAAATATGGTTCCTTCGGTATTGCATATCACGAAGTTGGTGTTGTCGAATCCGAGCATCCTTATTACTTAATCATTATGACTCAAAAAGGAGAAAATTCAAAAACAAAAAGATTTATCAATAGGGCCTCGAAAAAAATAGCAAAAATTCATCACATGATTCAAAGAGAGAAGGGAAACTGATGCCAGAAATCGCTGAAGTAGAAACAGTTAGAAGAACATTAAAAGAACAAATATTAGGAAAGAAAATTAAACAAGTAACCGTTTATTATGCCCCTATTATTTCTTCAAATCATAACGAATTTCAAACCCAATTAATTGGTAAAAAAATAATCGATATCGAACGAATCGGAAAGTGGTTATTATTTAACCTAGGGGAATATTATTTATTAAGTCATTTACGAATGGAAGGAAAATACTTTTTAAAAAAAGTGACAGACCCAATCGAAAAACATGAGCATATCGTCATCAGTTTTTCGGATGATACTGATTTGCGATATCATGACACCCGTAAATTTGGAAGAATGATATTAATCCAAAAAGAAAAATTATACGAAGTAGAAGCAATTAAAAAACAAGGTTTAGAACCCAATAATCCCAAACTAACCAAAGAATATCTAAAAG
>CAOWNX010000104.1 GCA_948552115.1 uncultured Bacilli bacterium | reverse complement strand
TATTGGACAAGTTACAATTATCAAAGAGATTACAATAGTCATATGATGAAGAATACGGAGTGGGGAGCAGTGGCATATTTACAACATAGTGATTATGGAAGTCATGAAAGTGTACGAATTAATAATAATGAAGCATATATAACTGGGTATGCAGCAGTAAGAGAGCCGACTTGTGGATATACTGGAACAAATGAAGAGTGTAATAAATATGGAAAAACGGATGATATCACAAAACAATGGAATAATAATATAGGATACCTTGCAAGTACAACAGGAAATATTAGTGGAATCTATGACATGAATGGAGGAGCTCATGAATATGTGATGGGAGTTATGCTCGATTCAACCAATACAACACCATGTAGTGGATATGATGCAACCTATAATAGTGGATTTGATGGACCTTATTGTGGTGAGGGGCAGGGTGATTTCAAAATAGATGGGTTGGATTTTCCAAGTGATACAAGATATTATGATATTTATTCATATGCAACTGATAATGAACATTATAACCGTCGAATAATCGGAGGTGCGACAGGAGAGATGGGACCTTTTGCTTCAATAAAATATGTATCTAAGAACAGAAAATTAACATCTTGGTATAATGATGAAGCTTTTTTTATGAATTTTGCGAGTCCATGGTTTTATCGTGGTGGAGATCGAAATACTGGAAGTGATAGTGGATTATTTGGATTTTCTTCTTCTCCTGGTTTTAATGAATATCCAACATTTCGAGTTGTGTTAATTTGTTAATGGAAAAGTCATGTATATTTTTTTCCATTTTTTTCATAATAAAAATGGAGGAATTTTATGAATAAGGATGAATATAAAAAGTTAGTTGATGAATTAACACCAAAAGAAAATAAATTGAAAAATGCTTTTGTAGCCTTTTTGGTAGGAGGAATTATTGGATTTATTGGTCAAGTGATTGTCACAATTCTTACTACAACCTTTGAACTTGAAATGGTAGAGGCTTATACTTGGCTTTGTATTTTGATTATCTTCTTTGCTAGTCTTTTAACATCATTGGGATTTTTTGATAATTGGGTCACACGTGTTAAAGCGGGACTTATTGTACCAACAACTGGTTTTGCCCATTCGATTACTTCTTCTGCTTTGGATTATCGAAAAGAAGGATTAATTACTGGTTTAGGTGCAAATTTTTTTAAACTGGCTGGAAGTGTATTGCTATATGGAATTTTATCAGCATTTTTCTTGTCGATTTTAGGGGTGATGATTTATGGATAGTGTAAAATTTAGCAATGTCTATATTAAAGATTATTTTAGTATTGTGGGTCCTGTAGAAGGCGCAGGAAAAATAAAAAATTATCATTTGGTCATGGATGATTATTACTACCATGAAAAAACGTTTGAACAAGCAGAGGTTAAGATGCAACGTGTTGTTATTGATAATTTACTTCTTCGAAATAAATTATTAGAACGAGATATCGATTATTTGATTTCTGGAGATTTATCCAATCAAATTAGTGTCAGTAGTTATGCAGCAGCTCATTATCATATTCCTTTTTTTGGAGTTTATAGTGCCTGTGCAAGTTTTGTGGAATCGATGATTTTAGGGGCTAAATTTTTAGATGGAAGAGGATCAAGAAAGGCAATTTCTTTGACATCTAGTCATAATTTGAATGCGGAAAAACAATTTCGTTTTCCGGTAGAATATGGAGCTCCGAAACCTAAAACTACTACATTTACAGCTACTGGTTGTATTGGAAGCATTCTGACAAAAGATGCAACTAAAGTAAAAGTGGAAGGTGCTACTATCGGTAGGGTTATAGATATGGGTATTACAGATGCTACACATATGGGAGCTGTGATGAGTCCTGCAGCTGCAGAAACTTTGGTTCAACATTTAAGTGATTTTAAAAGAACTGTAGATTATTATGATGTAATTTTAACTGGGGATTTGGGAAGCGTTGGATGTGAAATTTTTCGAGAGTATTTAAGTCGTTCTAAAAATATTCGTTTAAAAAATCATATGGATGCAGCAACTGAATTATATTTGGAAACTCAAGATGTTTATGCTGGTGCTAGTGGTCCTGTGGCTTTACCTCTTGTATTATTTCATAAGGTTTTAAAGAATAATCGCTATAAAAAAATATTGATTATCGGAACTGGTTCGCTTCATAGTCCAACGTTTGTGAATCAAAAGATTACGATACCAGCCATTGCACATGCAATTAGTTTGGAGGTTATTTGATGATATTTTTTAATGCATTTTTGCTATCTGGATTGATTTGTTTGATTGGACAAATTATTTTGGATAATACAAAATTAACTCCAGGACATGTTACAAGTTTATTTACTGTATGTGGTGCTATTTTATCTTTTTTAGGAATTTATAAAAAATTAATTGAATGGGGTGGAGCTGGTGCTACAGTCGTTATTTCTAATTTTGGACATTTACTTTATCAAGCAGGAGTGGAAGGTTTCTCTTCCTTTGGAGTGATGGGATTCTTTTCTGGACTTTTAACGAAATCTTCTGCAGCGATTGTAAGTGCAATTGTATTTTCTTTTCTATTCTCACTTGTGTTTAAGCCAAAAGATTAAGCAAAAGACTTTTCAGTCTTTTCTTTTTTTGTTATAATTAGTTTTAATAGGGAGGGGAGTCATGAAAAAAAAGGATAAAAGACCTGTTGTTTTGAGCAATCAAGAATTAATACCTAGTGTTTTAGGTGTTATGGATGAAAAAGGCAAGAGTATTTTTCCCATTCTTTTATTTTTTGGATTTTTAGTTGGATTTATTATTGGACTTCCCACGATTACTAGTTATTTAAAAGGGGAGCAGCAAATTCCTTTTGTTGGAGGTGGAACAAGTTCGAAAAATCCCAATCCTCCATCGAATCCATCTTTAGAAGAAGAAAAATTCTATGATTATACAAGTAATTTAGATATTGTGGTAGATGGCATTTCTTTTCGAAATTTTAATGTTAATCAGAATTCTCTTAGTATTACATTAATGAATCAGAGTGCTTCTAATACGTATTTGTCGAATCATTATCTTTATTTGGAACTTTATGATAGTAATTTAACTTTACTACAAAGAATTAAAATGCCAGTTATTAACGATTTTGCAAAAGGAGAAAGTAAGGTATTTACTTTTGATTTGAATACGAGTACTAGTATTAGTAAATTGAAATTAGAAGAGAAGGAACGTAGTAGT
>CAOWNX010000103.1:2985-3203 GCA_948552115.1 uncultured Bacilli bacterium | reverse complement strand
TAAATTTTACCAAAAAACAATTAGAAGAAAAAATTACTGAAAAATTAGAACAAATTAATAACCAAGAAAATTTAGAATTTGATGACACCTTACCTGTAGAGATAGATAATGGTTCTCTTCATCCAATAACCATTGTAGCTAAAGAAGTAACAGACATTTTAAAGCGAATGGGATTTACAGTTGTTACTGGACCAGAAATGGAAAGTGATTATTACAAT
>CAOWNX010000103.1:0-2975 GCA_948552115.1 uncultured Bacilli bacterium | reverse complement strand
GATAATGGAATGGTTCTAAGAACACAAACAAGTGATAATCAAATTCATGCCATGGAGAACTATGGAGCACCATTAAGAATTTGTGCCCCAGGAAGAACATTTAGAAATGAAGATTTAGATGCCAATCATGAAAATACTTTTTTTCAAATTGAAGGAATGGTAATTGACAAAAATGTATCCATTGAAAATCTATTATATGTTATGAAAGAAGTATTAAGTGAATTATTTAAAAAAGAAGTAGATGTTCGTCTTCGTCCAGGATACTTTCCATTCACAGAGCCAAGTTATGAAATCGATATGAAATGTCTCATATGTGGTGGTTCTGGATGTCCTACTTGCAAAAATAGTGGATATATTGAAATGGTCGGAAGTGGAATGGTTCATCCCAGCGTATTAGCACATGGTGGAATTGATTCTGAAAAATATACTGGATTTGCATTTGGAATCGGACTCACAAGACTTACCATGATGAAATATAAAATCAAAGACGTTCGAGTTTTAAATAGTGGAGATTTACGTTATTTAAAACAATTCGACATCAATTAGAAGGAGGATACTATGTTAATATCATGTAATAAATTAAAAACTCACATCAAAAATGCGAATAATATTGATTGGGTAAAAATTTGGGAAATCTTTACCATTCGTACTGCTGAAGTAGAAAATGTTACAATCGTTGGAAATACCTTCGATTCCGTTGTAGTTGCTGAAATCAAAGAGTGTATCAATCATCCAGATAGTGATCACCTACACATCCTAAAAGTAGACTGTGGAGAAGAAGAATGGGTTCAAGTAGTATGTGGTGCTCCCAATGTTCGTGTTGGACTCAAAACAGCATATGTTAAAGTTGGTGGACATATCGATGACTTAGAAATCAAAGCAAGACCACTTCGTGGAGTATTATCAAGTGGAATGTGTTGTAGTGGAAAAGAATTACGAATTAGTGATAACCACGATGGAATAATGGAATTACCAGAATCTTTTGAAATAGGAAAAAATATCAAAGATTGCTTACCAATCGATGATATCATTGTTGAAATTGATAACAAATCTCTTACCAATCGTCCAGATTTATGGGGACACTTTGGAATAGCAAGAGAAATTTGTGCCATTACCAATCACGAATTAATTCCATTAGAAATCGAAGAAATTCCAAATACCCAAGAAGATTTAGATATTATTATTAAAAATGAAGAATTATGTTATCGCTATTGTGGGTTAAAAATAGAGAATATTGAAAACAATCAAACCCCTTTAGATATGCAAATATTTCTTTACTATGTAGGAATGCGTTCCATTTCTCTACTAGTAGATTTAACAAATTACTTAATGCTAGAACTTGGTCAACCAATGCATGCCTTTGATGGCAGAATCGTAAAAAATATTGAAGTAGGACTTGCAAACGACAAGGATTCATACAAAACGCTAGATGGAGTAGAACGTACTCTAACTAATGAAATGCTCATGATTAAAAATGGAGATAAATATTTTGGAATTGCTGGAGTAATAGGGGGTTTAGATAGTGAAATATTACCCGATACCACTTCTATCTTTTTAGAAAGTGCTACATTTCATCCAGGTAGTGTAAGACGAACTGCTGCTAAATTAGGACTTCGTACAGAAGCAAGTGCAAGATATGAAAAAAGTTTAGATCCGAATATGGCAGATTTGGCGATCAAAAGGTTTACTCATCTTTTAAGAAAAGAAAATAAAAATTTAAAAATTACTTCAAACTTAACAGATGTCTATCCAAAAAAATTAGTCGAAGAAAAAATTTGTTTAGATAAAAAAACATTGACAACTTACATGGGAAAAGAATTACAAGACGAATTAGTCTTGAATATCTTAGTATCTTTAGGATTCCAAGTTGAAATAGAAAAAGAAGATTACATCATTACGGTTCCTACATTTCGTGCAACAAAGGATATCAAAATAAAGCAAGATATTATCGAAGAAATAGCAAGAATATATGGACTCGAAAATTTTACTCCAAAACCTTTAAAATTAGATTTGACTCCAATTGAACATGAAACGGTGTTCACGGAAGAATATGATGTAAAAAGACTTCTTGCCACCAAATTTGATGCCAGCGAAGTTCATAGCTACATTTGGTATGATACGAATCTCTTAAATACATTAGAAATTCAAAAAGAAAACGTTTCCTTACTTGGAAAAGAAAACAATAATATTTTAAGAGACGATTTAAGTTTATCCCTATTAAATATTGTAAAAGAAAACTTTAAAAACAGAACTAGCTTCAAAATATTTGAAATTGGAACCATTATTAAAAACAATCAAAATCATCGCATCTTAAGCATAATTTTAGCAGATGAAGAAAAAAATATAGCCAAGAGATACCTTGATGCAAAAATTATGATTCAATATCTATTTAAAACATTGAAAAATATAGATACCAAGTTAATAAACAATGTAAATGAGTTAGAATATTATAACAAAGAATTAGGAAAAACAATTTACACAAACAATTCAAAAATTGGAGAACTAAATGTCTTAAATAAAAACCTAACCAATAAACTTTCAAAGAAAAAATGTATTATTACAATTGATATTAATTTTGATCAATTTGTAAAATTACAAAAAATAGATAAAATATCCCAAGAAGTAAGTAAATATCCAAGTGTTGATTTAGACTACACAATTATTACAAATAAGCAAACCAAATATAATGATTTAGAAGAAGTATTAAATAACTTTAAAAAATCTATCATTCAAGAACGAAAATTAATTTCTACTTATGAAGACGAAAACGAAAAAAAATTTACGATTCGTTATATAGTAGGTAGTGATGAAAAAACTTTAAATGGAAAAGAATTAAACAAATTTAAAGAAGACTTTATTCATCATATTCGTTCGAATCATTTAGAAATCATAGAATAATAATCAAAAGAAAAACCCAAAGAATTGACTTTGGGTTTCAGACTGTTGACAAATAAGTATAACAGTCTTTTCTTTTA
>CAOWNX010000102.1 GCA_948552115.1 uncultured Bacilli bacterium | reverse complement strand
CAGAGCCAAAGTTTCCATGTCCATCGATTAACATATATCTCATAGAGAAGTCTTGTGCCATTCTTACCATAGCATCATAAACCGAACTATCTCCATGTGGATGGTATCTACCTAAAACAGATCCAACTGTGTTGGCACATTTTCTGTATGGTTTGTCTGCTGTAATTCCATCTTCATGCATAGCGTATAAAATCCTTCTATGAACTGGTTTTAAACCATCTCTTACATCTGGAAGGGCTCGAGATACAATAACACTCATAGCATACTCTATGTAGGCTGTTCGCATTTCTTTTTCGATGTCTCTTTCAATTATTCTTCCGTCGTTTCTTTCTTCCATTTTATAACGTCCTTTCTTACAGGTTTTTAGATTAGAAAAGCATTGTTATTTTTTCATCTATTTCCCTATTTTATTTGTATTTTCTACCTTTGTATTATACTAAACTACTCCTAATTTTGCAAGTAAAAATAGCACAAATTTCCATAAATGGCTCATCAAGAACCGGTCCCTATTAGCCATTTTAAAAATTCTGTGATATCCCTTAAAATCTGTCGTTCTTTATCCATACTAACTTCTAAAGTTATCATTGGCTTAATTCCAGCTGAAAATTTAAGTTTTGTCCCATATTTTTTTACTAAACCTAGTACATCTATTTCCCTTTTATTCTCACCATTATTGGGTTCAAAAGTGACGATGATGGCTTTCTTTTTACTTGCTATTTTTTCTATCTGTAACTGTCTTGCTAAATATTTAATTCTTGCAATGTCAAGTAAATTTTCTAACTCTTCTGGCATGTTGCCAAATCTGTCTATGATTTCGTCAATTACATTTTGAATATCTTCTTCGTTTTTACATAAAGCAATATTTTGATAGACTTCAATCTTTTGATTCGCATCACAAATATATTCATCTGGAATATAACTAGTCACATTTAGGTCAATTTGAAGGTCATTTTCTGGTCTTACTTCCATTCCTTTCATTTCTCTAACCACTTCCTCAAGCAAATTACAATAAGTATCATAACCAACTTGTTCTAAGTGACCAGATTGAATTTCTCCTAACAAACTTCCTGCTCCACGGATTTCTAAATCTCTCATGGCTATTTTAAAACCAGAGCCAAATTCCGTAAATTCTTTAATCGCTTTTAGTCTTTTATCTGCTACTTCTGATAATAACTTATCTCTTTTATAGGTAATATAGGCATAAGCTTGCTTATCTGCTCTTCCTACTCTTCCACGAATTTGATATAATTGTGCTAATCCCATTCGATCCGCATTTTCGACAATGATGGTATTGGCATTTGGAATATCAATTCCAGTTTCTAGTATGGTAGTACAAACTAATACATTTGTTTTTCCTTCCATAAATTCTTGCATGATTTCTTCGATTCTACTTCCTGTCATCTGTCCATGTGCATAAACTACATTTGCTTCTGGTATTAATTCTGAAATTTGCTCTGCTTTTCTGGCAATTCCTTCTACATGATTAAATAAATAAAATACTTGCCCATTTCTTTCTAGTTCTTTTGTAATAGCTTCTCGAATAACCTCTGTATCATATTCTAATACATAAGTTTGAACTGGTCTTCTATTATGTGGTGGTTCATAAATGACTGACATATCGCGAATTCCTACAATTGACATATGCATGGTTCTTGGAATTGGAGTTGCTGTCATGGTTAAAACATCTACATTGTTTTTTAAATGTTTCATTTTTTCTTTATCTTTTACACCAAATCGATGCTCTTCATCTATAATTAATAATCCCAAATTTTTAAATTTTACATCTTTGCTTAAGATTCTATGGGTTCCAACAACAATATCTACTTCTCCTAATTTTAACTTCTTAATGACTTCATCTTGATATTTCTTGCTTTTAAATCGGTTTAGGATTTCTACGGTAATGGGATAATCTTTCATTCTCTCCTTGAACTCTTGGTATTGTTGGTCTGCTAAAACAGTAGTTGGTGCTAAATAAGCAACTTGCTTTCCTTCTACTGCCGCTTTGAAAGCGGCACGAATGGCTACTTCTGTCTTCCCATATCCAACATCTCCACAAAGTAATCGATCCATTGGTTTTGGACTCTCCATATCTTTTTTTACTTCTTCGATACATCTTAATTGATCTTCTGTCTCTTGATATGGAAACTTTCCTTCAAATTCGTTTTGCCATGGCGTATCTTTACCAAAACTATATCCTTGCGCTTTTTCTCGTTTAGCATATAATTCAATTAATTCTCTTGCTACTTCTCTTAGATTTTTCTTTACCTTTGCTTTGGTATTTTCCCATTCTTTACTTCCTAATCGATTTATTTTAGGCTGTATACTATCTCCGCCAACATATTTTCGAATGGAATCTAAATCACTCGTTGGGATGTATAGAATGTCATCATTTTTATATTTAATTTTAATGTAATCTTTGATGGTGTTATCTGCTTTGATAGTATTGACCCCTATATAAATACCAATTCCATATTTTTTGTGTACAACATAATCTCCTACTTTTAGGTCAGAAAATACAACCTTTTCTCCTTCTTTAAAGTCTGCATTTGTAATTCTTCTTTTTCTCTTTTCTCCACTAATTAGGTCATCTGCTGTAATAATAATTTGGTTTAACTCATAACTTTCGAATCCTGAAGATAATTTTCCAATGGAAATCGTTACAATGCTTTGATTCGAAGTTACTATGATGGTATGGTTTAGCTTTTCTTCTATTTTACAAAGAATTTCTTTTTCATCTAATATCTTTTTTAGTTTTTTTGCTTTTTCTTTGGTTTCCACTAATACATAAATCTTTTTCTTTTCTTTGATTGCTTTTTCTAAATCGCTAAATAATGTTTCTACTTCACTTTTATAATAATTGACTTCACGATAATTAAATTTGTATTTTTCCGCTTCTACTTTTGCTTCTGAGTCTTGCTTTTGGATATAAACCAATGGTCTTTTTTCTAATTTTTCCTCTATTGGGTCAAAACTTGCCATATTTAGAATGGCTTCTGGTACTACCTTCCCCTTTTCCATTAAAGCCTTTTCTAAATTTGTATGGTCTGTTTTAATATTTTTTTCTCTTTGCTTTATCTTTCCAATCTCATCTAAAAACAGATAATAATCTTTGTTTAAATAATCTAATATTGTCGCTTGTTTTTCATAAAAACAATTAAAATATTTATCTATTTTACTAATATAATTTCCTGCTTTGATTTGTTCG
>CAOWNX010000101.1:254-3226 GCA_948552115.1 uncultured Bacilli bacterium | reverse complement strand
AGATGGAACCTATACTGTTAACTATTTCAATTCAGCAAGTGTTGTCGCCAGTACAACAGGAAATTATAGTGGAGTTTATGATATGAGTGGAGGGTCTTGGGAATATGTGATGGGAGTCATGTTAAGTACAACTGGAATTCCATGTAGTGGAAGAGATGCAACTTATAATAGTGGATTTAATGGCCCTTACTGTAATGTTGGTCAAACGCAGTCTTTGACAAATGGAGTATCTAATTTTCCGACAGATACAAGATATTATGATACGTATGCATATTCGACTGTAGATGAATATTATAATCGTAGAATTTTAGGAGACGCAACAGGGGAGATGGGGTCATTTGGGAATGTCACTTATTCGAGTATGGGAGGAGCAAGACAAGTTAGTTCATGGCATAATGATGATTCTTTCTTTGTCTATTTTATTGATTCTTGGTTTGGGCGTGGTGGCCATTTTCAACATGGTCTTGGTGCAGGCGTGTTTGCTTCTGTTGGTGTTCATGGGTCAATGCATAATTATGTTAGTTTTCGTATAGTTCTTTCATTTTAAATCATTTTTTGTTTAGGAATTTTTTAAATTCCTTTTTATATGTCTTATTTTCTTAAATTTTTCGTTATTTTACAAATCTGAGTAATTATTTCGTAGTTATTCTTTTTTTCGTGCACCCTTTCAGTTAGTTTTTACAATTGTAAGTATAATTTTATTAGTTTCAATAAATTTACATTCTGTAAACTTATGAGAAAATATATATATAGCGAGGGAAAAATATGAGATTATATTTAGATAGTGAAAAAAAAGATATTTTTAAAATTGTGGGTTCTAATGTTAGATATTATCGTCAGCTTTATAATTTGAATCATCCAAAAGAAATGATTTCTCAAGCTAAATTGGCAGAGATTATTGGAGTTTCTACTGGGCTTATTGGAGCAATCGAAGCAGAACGGTTGCAAGGTGTAAGTGTTCCTGTGTTGTGGAATATTAGTCAAGTACTGGGAGTTCCTATTGATAAGTTTTTTGAAGAACAGAAAATTCCTGTAGGAGTCAATTAAAAATACATTATAAAAATTGATTATTTTTTTGAAATTTAAAAGATAGAAAATTTAAAATTCTATCTTTTTTAAAAATTTACAAATTTTTGAATATATTATTTTGTCAACTAAATTATTTCAGATATCATAAATTAAAATTTTATTTATCATTTATCGGCTAGTAATTTTAAATCTTATATGACATTATTTTATTATTAATGATTCTGTTTCCCTCATTTCTTTTGGTATTGCAATATCCATATATTCTAAAATTGTTGGAGCTACATTGGTAAGGTCTCCATCTTCTTTTAATTTAATATTTTGGTCAGTAATAATAAACGGAACTTTTGATGTTGTATGTGTTGTTACAGGTTCTCCCATTTCATTAAACATGATATCAGCATTTCCATGATCAGCTAAGAGAACTATAGTATAAAAATTTTCTTCTGCTTTTTCAATTAATTTTCCAAGGCATAAATCTACCGCCATAATTCCTTTCACAGCTGCCTCAAAATTCCCTGTATGACCAATCATATCGGGATTTGCAAAGTTTACTAAAATAAAGTCAATATCTTTTTCCATACAAGAAATGGTTTTTTTGGTTACTTCGATAGCACTCATTTCAGGTTTTAAATCATAGGTTGCTACTTTAGGCGATGGAATTAAATATTTACTTGCTCCTTCAATGGCTCCATTATATTCTCCATCAAAGAAAAAAGTTACATGTGCATATTTTTCAGTTTCTGCAATTCTTGCTTGAGTAAGACCTAATTTTGATAAATAGATTCCTAATGGATTCTCTACCATATTATCAGAAAGAAAATGAGTTGTTTTAATATTTTTATCGATTACAACAAAAGAGTATACTTCTGGGTAAACATTACGAGTCGGAAATTCTTCAAATTTTTGATTGGTTAAGGCATTTAAAATCTGTCTTGCTCGATCGGTTCGATAATTCATCCAAAGAACAATATCGTCATCTTTTATTATTCCTCTTGGAGTTACAATGATTGGTTCTAAAAATTCATCCGTAATCTTTTTGGAATAAAGAGCTTCAATAGTATTTTCAATATTTACTGTAGATATTCCTATGGCTTTCGTAATTAAATCATAGTATTTTTTAGTTCTATCCCATTTGTTATCTCGGTCCATGGCATAATATCTTCCACAAACGGTAGCAATCGCTCCAATTTTTGTTTCTTCTATAGCTTGCTCGATTTGTTTAATAAAATTCATAGCCATTTTTGGAGCAGTATCTCTGCCATCTGTAATGATATGAAAATATATTTCTTTTACTCCATCATTTACCAATTGATAATATACTTTTAAAATTTGTAAAATGTCAGAATGAACTTTTCCATTACTAAATAATCCCATGATATGAACTCGTTTTTTTTCTTGTTTTATTTGATCGATTAATTGTAAGTATTTTTCGTCAGTGCTCATTTTTTCTTCAATGAATTCTTTCATTTGATCAATTGGTTGTTTAATTTTTCTTCCAGCTCCAATGGTTAAATGCCCTACTTCACTGTTTCCAAATTGATCTTTTTCTAATCCTACATATTCTTCGGATGCATAAAGAAGAGAATGAGGATATTTTTTCCATAATTTTTTAAAATTTTCTGGTTTTGCTGCAATGATTGCATTTCCATTTTCTTCTTCACGATATCCAAAACCATCTAATATGATTGTAAGAATTTTTTTCATATTCTTTTTCACCTATTTTTTCCTTTGTTTTATTATACAATATTTTTTGATATTACGTATTTTTCTTTTATCGAAAAAAGATATGTTTTTTGGGACATATCTTCTCATCATGAAAGAACTAAAGTTTTATCTAATTTTAAACGATCCGCAAGTGTTGCAATAAATTCTGAATTTGTTGGTTTGGCACGATCATAATCTACACTATGTCCAAATATTTCTTCCATTAGTTCGTAATCCCC
>CAOWNX010000101.1:0-244 GCA_948552115.1 uncultured Bacilli bacterium | reverse complement strand
CTCTTTCTACACGAGATGCAGTAGTATCAAAGCGTAGAGCTATTTCTGGATATATCTCTTTTGTAATTCCACCAATCATTTCTTTTGAGGAATACATCATGTAAATGCTTTCTCTAATATATTGATATCCTTTGATGTGAGATGGAACTCCAAGAGAATGTAATAATTTACTAATCGCCATTTGAATTTGTGATGATTCTTCAGATTCTTGTGATACCGATATAGGTTCTTCTCCAACTACTTC
>CAOWNX010000100.1 GCA_948552115.1 uncultured Bacilli bacterium | reverse complement strand
ACATCGCATTTTCGGTCTTGGTAATGAGAATGGATTATCTAACTTGCTTTTTGATGATGTAGAAACTAAATATAAGGAATATATCAGAAATACGCATGTTTCTAATTTGTATTTGTTGAGTAGTGGAACTGTTCCGCCAAATCCTAGTGAGCTTTTAGATTCTAATAAAAATAAAAAGTTGTTAAATATTTTACGAAATCAATTTGATTATATTATTTGTGATGGAACCCCAATTGGAGGTCTTACTGATTCGATTGTTATGACAAAAAATGTAGATAAAGTTGTTATTGTATGTGCTGTTAATTATACGAAAGTGGAGCAATTAGAGAATACCAAAAAATCTTTGCAAAATATTGATGCCGATTTAGCAGGAGTAATAGTAAATAAAGTTCCGGAAATACATAGTAGTTATTATGGCAATTATTATGATGAAAACTAATTTGAATTTAAAAAAACTTTTTAAGTTTTTTTTGTTTTTTGGATGCCTTCTTTTAATTTTTTATTTTTCTTCTCAAACAAGCGAAAATAGTCTTGAACTTTCTAGTAAATTTTCTGATTTTTTAGAAGATGTCATTGCAAATTATTTTTTCTTATATGGTTTTGATTGTTCATTTTTTGTTCGAAAGTTGGCTCATTTTAGTTTGTATTTTTTTCTTGGAATTATTACTTTTTATTTATTGAATGAGTATTTTTCTTCATTAATTAAATGTTTTCTTTTTACTTTTTTTATTTGTTTTTTTTGTGCTTGTAGTGATGAATTTCATCAATTATTTGTCTTTGGAAGAGATGGGAAGTTTTTGGATATTTTGATAGACTGTAGTGGGGTACTTTTTTCTTTTTTGGTTTTGTGGATCATTCGAAAGAGAAAATTACCATAATAATCATAGATTTTGGATTGAAAATTAAATGAGCTTGAATGTTGAGCTCGTTTTTTTATCAAAAATATTTTTATGATCTCGTGTTCTATTTTTTTGAATATTTTACTTTTTTTTGAATAAATTATTATTAATATAAAAAATTTGTCGAATTGTTTTTCTTTTCAAATTTTAAATGTTTTTTATAATAAAGAATTTGAGGTGTTATTTATGTTAATTTTCTTCATTATTTTTGTTTTCTTATTTTGTTATATTTCTTGTGTTATTTCATCAAAATGTTCACGTAAAGAAGAACGTGTTTATAAAAAGCATGATCGTTTTTATTAGTATTCTCTTAATTAAAAAATATTTTTATTGTAAATATATTTTTCACTTTTCTTGCAATCATTCTCATAATCATGGTAAACTTTTGTTGTTGTAAGGATGTGGAGCTATGAAGAAAAAGAAGCTAAAACGATTAAGTAAAACTCGATTATTTATTTTATTGGTAAATTTGTTGTTTACTATTTTATTTGTTTCTTCTTTTGTGAGTTTACATATTATTCCTATTAAATTTGTTTTTTTTCTAGTTTTTCTTTTGCTTCTTTTCAATATTTCCATTTTACTTTTATTGAAACGAAAAAAGATAATTTTTCAAATTACAGGATATTTGATTACTATTTTTTTGATATTAGTTGAAACAATAGGAATTTACTATATAGATAAAACGAATCAATTTTTAAATCAAGCATTTGGTCAAGCAAGTGAAAGTTATACTACAACGTTTTATGTATTAGTAAAAAGTACAGAAAGTTCTAATCGTTTAGAGGATTATCGTGATAAAAAAATTTCTTTTTATTTAAATACACCATATATTGAAGAGGCAAAAGCAAAATTATCTGAGAGCATTTCTTTTGAACCAGTGGAAGTAGATGATTTATATTCTCTATTTAATGGCTTAGGTAGTAATGAAGTTTCGGCATTATTAATTGATCAAAATTATTTTGATTTTGTTTTTGATGCAATTCCTAATTTCAAGAAAGAAGATTATTTATTTCTTCATTCCTTTGAACTTACTTTTCAAGTAGAGAATACAGAAGTAGGAGAAGTGGGCGAGTCTTTTAATATTTATGTTGGTGGAAATGATTTTACAGGAAGTTTAATGGATTTTAATATGATCTTAACTGTAAATATGCAGAAACATCAAATTTTAATGACCAGTATACCTAGAGATTATTATATTCCAGTTAATGGCATGAATGGGCGTAAAGATACACTTAGTTTTATGGGTGCTTTAGGAAATGGCATCGAGACGAATCGAAAGTCTTTGGAAGAATTTTTTGGAATTAATTTGGGTTATTATATCAAAATTAATACAAAGAGTTTAGTTTCTATTGTAAATGAGGTTGGTGGAATTGATTATTGTTCTGATATAAGTTTTTGGACTACACATGCAAAAATTTTAGATAGTTATGATGATACAAAAGGGGAAAAATTATATGTGAAAAAAGGTTGTCAGCATTTGAACGGAATTGAGACATTAACTGTTGCTCGAGAACGTTTGGCTTTTCCAGGAGGAGATCGACAACGTCAGAAAAATTGTCAAGAGATTATCAAAGCTATTTTTAAGCAATTATTATCTACCAATACTATAACTAATTATAATAATATTTTAAATTCTTTGAGTGATTTATATCAGACAAATATACCAAGGGAAAAGATTACAGATTTGTTGTATGAAACCATTAATGGAGCAAATTGGCAATTTCAAGAACAGTCTGTAAATGGCAGTGATGGACAAAATTATGTAAGACTTACGAATATTTTAAGTTATGTTATGAATCCAAATATGGATACAGTGAATTCTGCTATAGTCAAAATCAAAGAAGTATTAAATTAAGTATCTTAGATAGAATATATAATTTATTTGATTTAAAGAGAAATTTTATTATATGCAAATACATTGGAATATTTATTTAGCTTTTATTATAAATGGGTTCGTTATCGATTTGTATTCTTCTAAATTAGAATTATAATAATTAATACATCTTTATAGTGTTAACAAAAAGTTTTTTTTTATATTTTTTAATATTTTAAGATTATGTTTGAGGTATTGGAATATGAAAAAAAGAAATAAATTCAAAAAAAATATCAATGGTTGGTTTGATAAAACTTTTTTGAAAACAATTGGGATGTATACATTATGTTTTTTACTTACTATTTCTTTTATCCTCTTTATATATGCGAAATATAAAAAGGGATTTGTTTGGCATATGGATGGATATATTCAGCATTTTGTTACGTTAAATTATTTTCGAGGTACTTTGTTGGATTTTTTAAAAACTGGTCAAATGAATTTCTTTTTATGGAACTTAGGTACTGGTTTTGATATGTTTG
>CAOWNX010000099.1 GCA_948552115.1 uncultured Bacilli bacterium | reverse complement strand
ATTCGTATTATTTTGATTAAATTAGCCGATCGTTTACATAATATGAGGACGCTTGAGTATAAATCAGAGGATCGTCAGAAGGCAATCGCTCAAGAGACTTTGGATTTTTATGTTCCCATTGCTTATTATTTAGGGAGTTATCGGATAAAAAATGAGCTGGAGGATTTATGCTTTCGTTATATTGATCATGAGAAGTTTTATCAGTGGAAGATTATTTAGAAAGTTCACAGAGTTATGTTATTTCAATGGTAGAACATGTAAAATCTGCTTTGGATTCTGCACATATTTTTTCTCGTATTACTTATCGAACTAAAAATATTTATGGAATTTATAAAAGAGTTCAAGAGGGTTTAAAGATTTCAGAAATTCATGATGTTTGGGCGATTCAGGTTGTCGTGAAAGAGATTTGGGATTGTTATCAAGTTTTGGGGATTATTCATTCGTTGTATCCTCCTTTTAATCAGATGTTGAAGGATTTGATTGCAAAACCTAAGACGACAATGTATCGTAGTTTGCACACTTCGGTGTTTGGAGAAAATGGTCGTTTGATTCAGTTCCAAATTCGGACAGAAGAAATGGATGAGATTGCTGAATTAGGACTGCCTTATTATTGGGATAAACCGAATGTTACAATGAATGATGAGCTTCATAATAAGTTTCAATTTTTTAAGTCTTTGGTGGAAGCAAATCAGTATGCTAATTCAACAAAAGAATTTATGGATGAGGCAAAGAATGACATTTTAACGAGAGTAATTTATGTTTATACACCGAATGGAGAGGTTATAGAGTTACCTTTAGGAAGTACACCAATTGATTTTGCTTATAAAATTCATAGTGATATTGGTGATAAGATGGAAATGGCAATTGTGAATGCCAGTGTGGCTTCTTTTGATCGACCTTTGAAAAGTAATGATATTGTAAAAATTATTACGAATGATTCGATTGAGGGTCCTAAGGAAGAGTATTTGGGTATGTGTCGAACAAATTTGGCAAAACGAAAGATAAATGAATTTTTAAAGCAAAAGGATAAGAAAATATAAGAACATATGAGGGTTCTTTTTTTTATTCTGGGACATATATGTTAGAATAAATGATGGATGTGATGATATGGCTACAATGATGGATTATGTTCGTTATTATAAAAATGTATCGTTTGATGAGGTAGCTTTTAATGATTTGGATAGTTTGATTTTTACACAAATTGTATATGCAGACCTTGCTGAAATTGTGCCAAATGAGAGAGGAAAATATATTTTATTTTCGGATGCTGTTCGTCTTTTTTTGAAAAAATTTTCTGGTATGGAGAAGAAGTTACCAAGATTTATGAAAGAGGTTTATGAACTTTTAAAAAATTTAAGAGAGAATCAACGGTATCAAAATGTGAGAATGTATCATTATGTGAAAATTGTAGATCATGAAAAACAATTTTGTGCAGTTACATTACGTTTGCCTGGAATGGTTTATGTAGCTTTTGAGGGTACAGATACTTCAATTATTGGTTGGAAAGAGGATTTTATGTTGACCAATGTTTTTCCTGTTCCTGCTCAAAGATGTGCGATATCTTATTTGAATGATACAATCGGAATTTTTGATTCTTCTGTTTTTGTTGGTGGACATTCTAAGGGAGGTAATTTGGCAATGATATCTTCGATGCTCGCAAGTCCTAAGATTCGGATGAAAATTAAGAAGGTGTATAATTTTGATGGTCCAGGAGTACGGAAAAAAGAATTTGAATCAACGGTTTATAAGCGGATGTGTCGTAAACTTAAAATGTTTGTTCCAGAAGATTCTACGGTTGGAATGCTTTTGATGCATCCAAAAAATTATTCTGTTATAAAAAGTCATGCAAGTGGTTTGTGGCAACATAATCCGTTTACTTGGGAATGTTTTGGTGGAATTTTTGTTTCTTCCAAGCTTACAAGTCGAAGTGAAAATTTAGAAAAGTCAAATTTGGAATTTATTGGGTCTTTGGATGAAAAGGAACGAGGACGTATTATTGAAGTTTTATTTTCAATTTTTGAAAAACTTGAAATTACAGATACTTCACAAATTAAAATTCCAAAATTGAATCAAGCTATTTCTTTAATAAAAGAAATTAAAGCGATTGATAGTGATTCGAGAAAGAAGTTAATTACGTTATTTAAAATATTGATTAAGGGATTGTAATTTTTTGAAGTTTATTTTTGTAAAAAAGTGTCAACGAAAAAATTTTTTTCTTTTATTTCTTAGTCTTTTTGTAGAATTTTTGTTTCTTCCTTATTTGACAAAAGTGTCAAAATGTGTAAAAATATATCTGAAAAAGGGAGTGCTTTATGAAAACAGAAATGAAAAAGTTTTTCATTGTAGGTATGGTGGCTGTTGGAGTCATTGGTTGCGGAGTAACAGGTTATTTTTTAACACGTAATAAATTGGATGCGAATACAAATCAAGAAACGGATAAAACGAATCCTATTATTAAGGATGAAACGAAACCAAATCAGGATGTGAATAAAAAACCGAATGATAATAAGGTCGAAGATGATAAAAATATGGAAGAAGAAACAGATTCTTCTGGTAGTTCTAATGGATTTTTGGATTCTATTAATAAACCCAATTCTGGTAGTATTTCCAGTCCACAAAATCCTGTTTCTAATGGAAGTAATTCTTCAAAACCAAATGTTTCTCAAAAACCTAGTGAAGTAGTTACACCAAGTAATCCAGAACAACCCGTAGTTCCTGAGAAACCAGTTCTTCCTGAAGAGCCAGAAGTTCCTGATGTTCCTAGTATTCCTGAAAAGCCAGTGGATCCAGAGGATCCTGTGATACCAGAACCAGAAAAAGATTTAATTATTACAAATGATATGTTGGAAGATAATGCTTTGCAAATAAGTAATAAGAAATATAATACAGTAACTTTAAGTTCTGATATTTCAAGTAATGCTCGAATTGTGCTAAATGAAGTTGAAATTTTAGAGGATTTATTTTTGGAAGAGTCAGGCGATTATCAATTGGATCTTTTGAATTCTAAGATTGGAACTCTTTCTACAATTGAAAATAAACCGATGTTTTATTCTATGAGATCTTTGGATGTAAGCGGAAAGAATAAAGCTTTGGGTGGAGCTACAATTAATTTGGATGATAAAAGTTTTGTTCAAGCTTTATACATTAATCATAATCTTCAAGTGAATGGAGTAAATTCTGTTTCAAAGGTTATTGTGAATCAAGGGGAAGAAGTGATTTTAAATATTCCTGCAAATACTGTTTCTTTGAATACCAATGGTGTAGTAGCAGTAAAT
>CAOWNX010000098.1 GCA_948552115.1 uncultured Bacilli bacterium | reverse complement strand
CCGCCACAAACACGATTTTATCAGTAGCTGTATCAATAATTTGAAATACTCCATCCAAAGCACGAATCTTTTGATTCACATTATCAACTAGACGTTGTGCCTTACCAAGAAGTG
The DNA here is from genome assembly GCA_948552115.1 of uncultured Bacilli bacterium. Classification (GTDB taxonomy): domain Bacteria; phylum Bacillota_I; class Bacilli_A; order RF39; family UBA660; genus MGBC162267. The sequence continues at coordinate 3,164 of CAOWNX010000098.1, read as the reverse complement.
TAATAAAACGTATTCCTAAAATAATTCCAACAACTAAAATGATAATTAATAAAATATAAATGATTATTGGTAAAAACTCCAACCAAAAACTCACCCTTATTCACCATCCTCTCTATTTTCATACATGGAATCAATTAAATCAAATAAATCGTTTTCTAATGTATCTTCAACTTTTTCTTTTGTTTCTTGTTTTCTTTTTGGACGATCCAAAATTTCTAAGCTCTTCTCTTCTTCTTCATCCATAGACTTAACTGGTTCTTCTATATTAAATGAAGAATAAGCCTCGTTTGGTTCCTCATCATAAACAGGAATAACATCTTCTACCGAGTCATGAAGCAAATGATCAAAATGAATATCATCGTCTTTCGTAGATTCAGGAAATTCCGTTTCATAAAAATTTTTCTTTGGTTTTTCTTTTGGCTTTTCACTAAACTTTGGTTGCTCCTCATATTCTGGTGTCTCATCATAGAATTCACGAATCGGTGTATTTAAAGTCTTTTCAATATCTTCTTCTAAAGTACCAAACGCTTTTTTTCGAACACTATCCACATCAATTCTCTTTTTCTCTTCCTTTGGTGCCACAACATCTTCCTTTTTATAATTCTTATCTAACACACCATAGACTGGAGAAATTACTGGAGATGGAGTAAATTTACGCCCTTCTCGCTTTTCTTTCTTCTCACGTACCTCTCTTGGTTTTCTATTTTCTTTATATACTGGTGTCTTTTCTATACGTGATTCACTACGACTTGCACGTGTCGTAGGCTCTACTACTGGTGTATTTTTTACACGTGTTTTCGGTTCCATGGGAGGTTCAAATGTTGGTGTTTCCTTCTTCTCCTCTACTTGCTTTACACTTTCAAATTCTGCTTCATCAAAAAGTGGAAAATTAAACGTTGGTTCCGCTTTAAATAATTCTCGGTCACTCATAATCTCATCTTCTACTCGATATGTAGACAAATTTGATGCTTCCTTTTTCTTAACAGGCTCTTTTTCTCTTTCTTTGATTGGTTCCACTTCTGGCAATTCTGTTTCAGGAACTTCAATTTCTTCTTCTTCAAATAACACATTCTTTAGTTTGTTAAATAAACCCATGATTGCACCTTCCTCATTTGATAAAATACATGTCTGGTACTTCATCGTTGTCATTATATTGATCATATTGCTCAACTAACTCCAAATAATTACTTTCAGACTTTGCAGTTTCGAATATGTTAAATTCTAATTCATTAGAATTTAAAACATTATCTCCCATTAAACTCCCCAAAACAGTATCATTATAGGTTATGGACTCTAATATTGCAATTGCATACGCAAGAGACTCCTTAATATCCTCTTCAGTTACTATCACTTCTATTTTAGCATAATTATACATGATTTCAACAAAATATTTATGATTTGCTAAGCTTTTTACTTGTACATATCCAAAACCATCCGAGGAACTGATTGGAGAAGAATAATAATACGCTTCATTTTTTTTATAATCCATTTGGACTTTATTATAATAACTAACAACATCCACATACAAATAAAAGGGATATTTACTACTATAAAGAATTTCATTATAATCTTGATTGTTAATATTTTTAATACCTTTTGGAAGATAATACTTATAACCAGTTCGATATACATTTGTAATTTCTAATTGACTATTCATGCCATCATTCAAGATTTTTTCAATGGATTCTTCCTTAATGGTAGAGCATCCACCAATCATTAAAAGAACAAAAACTAGAAATAAAATTCTTTTCATGGATTCCCTCCAAACTAAATAAAATTATATCAAATTTCAAAAAAGCAAACAAGTAAGAAAATATTTCTATAGCAACCACAAAAAAAGAAATGTTAAAAATGTTATGTTATTCTAAATCAAAAGGAGATTTTTTGATGAACAAAGATTACAATGCAATTAATATTTTTGATTTTGATGGGACATTAACTACAGAAACATGACCAAAGTTTGGGGTATGGGTTCAAAAATTTGAATATAATTGGACTGAAAGAAACGACGATTTAGAGCTTGCACTTGCAAATTATAGAGCGACACATCCAGATACTTATTTGAAAACATTTTTCATGATTTGCTTTTAGATAATAACTCTTTTTTACTTACAAATTTAATGAGATTGCTGATATCGATGAAATAATGACAGATGAAATTTGTTCATAATCATGGTGGAAAAGCAATTTTTATAACTCATCCTATGAGGAAAGATACAACAGAAGAAGAAAATAAGAAAATATTTGAAAAACTAAATCAAAAAGGCTCTAAGTGATGCGGATTATCAAGACAATAGCAAACTGAATAATTTGTTAAATAGAAAGCCTAATATGTAATAACAAAATTGATATGCCATTGCATAATATTCAGAAAAAATGAACATAAATAAAAAAGATTTTCTAGAAATTAAATTTCCTATTTTTATAAATTTAAAGTTACTTGCATTTTTTGAAATTTATTATTTCTTTTTATAATTATTTGTAGTAAAATGTAATCATAAGGCACATACTTTTTAGTTTAAATATTATTTAGAAAATTATGTCCGTCAACTTAATTTTTGAAAAAGTGCCTTATGGAAAGAACTAAAATCAGATATTCTCTGATTTTTTATATGCTTCCAAATAATAAATCGAAAACCCCATCTTAGAAAAACGTTGTTCATATTCTGTCATAACATTCTCAATATCTGTAGAATGAAGATTGAAACTTACTCGTTTTAAAATATACCCATACTGACTTAAATCCTCTAAACTGCTTTCAAACAAAATCACATTATCTGTCTTTTGAATAATATGATAGTCATGAGAAAAAATAAAATCATAAAGTTTCAAAAACGAAAAACTGGTAAGACGTCTTTGATGATGACGCCTCTTTGGCCATGGGTCAGAAAAGTTCAAATAAAGTGTTTCAATATCCTGATGAAAAACCTCTTCTAAATTTTTTGCATCCATACAGAAAAACTTTAAATTTGGTAAACTCTCCAAGTCACACTTCTCAATTGCTCGAACTAATACACTATCATATTTTTCAATTCCAATAAAATTAATATGAGGATATTTTTTCGCCATGCCAATCAAAAATTGACCTTTTCCACAACCAATCTCCAAATGAATGGCTCCTTCATGCGCAAATAATTCTCCCAATTTGCCGAAATAATTTTGGG
>CAOWNX010000097.1 GCA_948552115.1 uncultured Bacilli bacterium | reverse complement strand
TGCAGAAAGTGGTATGCCAATATTCCCTCCTAAATGAACTGGAATATTCATTTTTTTTAACATTTCATAGATAATGGTTGTCGTTGTTGTTTTTCCGTTGGATCCTGTTACTCCGATTATTTTAATGTTTTTTGGCAAATAATGATAGGCTACTTCCATTTCATTGACAATTGGTATTTTTAATTCATTTGCTTTCTGTATTAATGGATGTGTCATAGGTATTTTTACCACCATATCAAAAGAACTATCTAAATTTCTTCTGGATTGTCCGTTTTGAGAAATATAGCTTTTTGATTCTCTAGTTCTTTTAATTTAACACTGTCTTGATCTTTTTGATCTGTGATGATAATTTGATTTTCTTTGGCTAGAAGCTTTGCACACTCATATCCACTCCGGGCCATTCCAAAGATTAATATTTTTTTCTCTTTATACATCGTTATCTCTCCTCTTTTTATATTATACCAAAAATGAAAAAAATTGAGTTTCCTCAATTATTCTTCTTCTGTTTTTACGTTTAATTTCTCTTCGCCTTTATAAAATCCACAAGAGGTACATGCACGATGAGGTTTTAAATTTGCTCCACATTTCGGACATTTTGTCATTGCACTTACTTCTTTTTTTAAGTGTGTACGACGCATTCTTTTCTTTGTTTTACTAGTTCTACGAAATGGAACAGCGAATGCTTGAAGGTCTAATTTTAACATATTTTCACTCCTTTTCACTATCAAGTAGCTTCCGTAATGGAGCTAATCTTGGATCAATTTCTTCTTTTGTTTTACTTACGAGTTCCCAACCATCGCCATAAGTTTTCTCTAAATTTCCTTTTGAAATACTTATCGGAACTTCCAAGACAATATTTTCCCATAAAATTCCCATAATATCAAGTGTATTTTTGCTTTTTTCAAAATATTCACGAATTGTTTCGTTATATTCGTCTATTTTTTCTGAAATTTTAATTTTTAGTGGAAAAAGTACCGGTTCTAATGTTCTTGCATCTGGTAGGTATAATTCTCCAGTTAATTCCATATCTAAATAAAATTCTTCGTTATTCTTTTTTTCAAGATTTCCTTTTACCCATAGATTCTTACTTGATAGCACTCCTAATTTTTTCCAAGCGTTTTCTTCTACTTTTATTTCTTCGTTCCATCTTAATCCTGAAATAGGAATTTTGGAAAGTTCAATTTGATTCATTTGCTTCACCAGATTTATTATATCTTAAACTATCTTTCTATGCAATTTGATATTTTGTATGTTACACTATTTTGGAAAGAAGGTGTCTTATGCAAGTAATTGGTATTATTGCAGAATATAATCCTTTTCATAACGGACATCTCTATCAAATCAATTGGATTCAGAAAACTTTTTCGGATGCTCTCATTCTTTTAGTTTTGAATGGTTATTTTCTAGAACGTGGAGAAATTTCTACCTTATCTAAAGAAGATAAAACGAAAATAGCTCTACAGTATGGAGTCGATTTGGTAGTGGAACTCCCCGTTATTTTTGGAACGCAAGCTGCAGATGTTTTTGCCGAGCAAGCTCTTTTCATTTTAAATCAATTCCATGTTACACATTTGGTATTTGGAAGTGAGTGTAATGACCCGAATTTATTAATAGATTGTGCTCGTAAGCAGTTAACGGATGATTTTCTAAAACAAAAAAAAGAGTATTTAAGTCGAGGGTTCAATTATCCAACTGCTGTATCGAAAGCGATTTCTTCTCCAATTCAACAACCAAATGATTTACTCGGAATCTCTTATGCTAAAGCGATTTTGAAATATGAGTATCCCATTGAAATCTGTACAATTTTACGAACAAACGATTATCATGAATCGAATGATACTGGTTCCATTGTAAGTGCTAATACAATCCGTAGACGAATCAAAGATGGAAAATCGATTGAGACAATGGTTCCAAAGGAAGTGATTTCAAAACTTCAAAGGATTGATGAAGAAAAACTATGGATGTTGCTTCGATATCGAATTTTAACCGATCATTATTTAAATAATTATTTGATGGTGGATGAAGGAATTGAATCTCGTTTGCAAAAAATGGCTTTGATTGCAAACGATTATCAAGAATTTATTACTCTTGTTAAAACAAAACGTTTTACTTATAATCGCATCCGAAGAATGACGATTCATATTTTACTTGGAATTACAAAACAGGAAAATGACCAAACAACCATTTCTTATCTACACATTTTAGGATTCAATCAAAAAGGTCGGGAATATTTAAAATCGGTAAAAAAGGATATGACGATTTCTCTTAAACCAATTGTTTCTTCGAATCTTTATCAATTTGAAAAAAGAGCTACTTATCTTTATGAAATTTTAACAAATTCTAATGTTCATTCTTTTGAATTTTCCAATCGTCCGATTCAGAAAGATTAAAATTCTTTTTTGACAAATATCAGATATATTTTTATAATGATTTCAGAAAGAAGTGAATTATGAAACAAAATTTTGTAGATAGTTATGTAGTTTTTGATACAGAAACAACTGGACTTAAAGATCAAGTGGATCAAATTATTGAAATCGGAGCGTTAAAGGTTATTGATAACGAAGTTGTAGAAGAATTTGATGTTTTAATTAATCCAGAAACTGAAATTCCAGAAATTATTACAGAGATTACGGGTATTACTCAAGAAATGGTGGTACAGGAAAAAACAATTTCAGAGGTTCTACCAAAATTTCTAGAATTTGTTGGAGATTTACCTGTCGTTTGTCATAATGCTCCCTTTGATATCGGATTTATTAATGCCAATTTAAAGCGATTCAATTTAGAATCATTCGAAAATCAAGCAATTGACACCGTAGAACTTGCGAGAATCTTTATTCCTCAAGCTTATAATTATAAATTGGAAACTTTAAAGAAATATTTTCATTTGGAGTATGGGTCTCATCGTAGTGTTGATGATTGTAAAACAACAAATTATATTTATCAAGAATGTAAAAAAAGAGCTTTGGAACGTATTTCTTAAAGCTCTTTTATTTTTGGCATTTGGGACAATAGTATGAACTTCTTCCACCAATTTTCATATTTTGAATTAAGGTTTCACAAATTTTACAAGGCTCATCCTCTCTTTTGTGTACCATCAATTCTGATTGAAATCGACCAGTAACCCCTAGGCTTGAAGTGTAACTTTTAATCGTTGTTCCTCCACTTTCTATAGCACTCGCAATAATTTGATTGGCAGAAAGAATGATTTTTTCACATTCTTTTTTTGTGATGTCTTTTCCTTTTTTTAATGGATTTATTTTTGATGCAAATAATACTTCATTGGCATAAATATTTCCAAGACCACTAATAATCGTTTGATCGAGTAGTATTGTTTTGATTGGTATATTTTTCTTTGCTATTTTTTC
>CAOWNX010000096.1:3235-3449 GCA_948552115.1 uncultured Bacilli bacterium | reverse complement strand
AAGGGAATTGACTTTAGAGGATTTTGAAATTATTTGTCCATCTGAGAAAAATTTAACTACCAAAGGTGCGACATTTATGGTAAGTCCAGATCTTTTGACTTATATTATTGTGGTTCCAGATAATTACGGGCATAAGGATAATAAGTATACTGTTAGAATTAATGTTTCTGAAACCGAAACCGTTGAAGGCAGTTTTGTATCTCATTTTGATCCG
>CAOWNX010000096.1:0-3225 GCA_948552115.1 uncultured Bacilli bacterium | reverse complement strand
CCAGTTATTACTGGTGCTGTAGATAATGTTGTTCGTGTTGATGAGAATACTGCTAATTTCTCTTTCTATTCGGATGAAGAAGGAATTGTTTATTATGGTGTTTATGAATGGAATGGAGGAATTTATGATACAAATACTTCTACTCCGTTTGCTCATGATGTTATTACTGGTGTAGTGAAAAGTAAGAAGCAAGATTTATATGCTGGGTCTAATACAATTTTACTTGATTTAACTGATATTTCTGTAACAAAAAATACTAGAGTATGGGCGTTATTTGTGGATGCAGTAGGAAATTATCGTGTGGGTTTTGTAGATCATTATAAAATTCCTGAAAATGTTGTAGAGGAAATACCTGATTCAGAATCATCCCTCAAAATAACTAATTTCAAAATGTTAGATAATAATTCTATTTCTATTGATTTTAATGAAATGATTGGATGGGTTTCTAGTGATGATATTCAGATTTCCGTATTAGAAAATGGATCTTTGCCAAGTAAGTTATTGTTTTCTATTGATAATGATACTTCGAAGCATTTATCGATTGATTTATTGAATTATGAATTACCAAGTGGTGTCTATGAGTTAAAATTAAATTTGATTGATAAAAATGAACAAGAGGTTATAATTAAACAACGAATTGAAATACCATAGTTTTTTGGAAAAGTATGATGGTTATATTTTAGCTATTATGCTTTTTTTGTGTCATTTTAAAAAAACTGTGTTAAGATAAACCAAATATTGGTAATTTGAGTTTGGTGTGTTGTGTATGAATTTGGAAAAAATAATGATTTTGATTGATGGAGAAATTCTTACTAGTCGGGTAGTATGGTATCGTAATACTGGAAATGGATATCGGGTACGATTTGTTAATAATGAAACATTTTACAATTATTCTTATTCTCGTATGAAAGTATTGGAATTGTTTTCTGAAATAGATTTATCTTCTTGTTGTTTTTATTATAAGGGTGAATCTCTTAATAATGTTTTGAAAGCTTTTGAATTTTGTGATGATCAGCAACATTTTTATTATCATATTGTTTATCAAAATGGAATATGTGAAGATTTCAAGGATAGTGATGTTAAAAAAGCTTCATTTGATGTCATGAACTATATGAATCAAATTGCTGATGTTATTTCGTTGGAAACGGAAACAGGTAAAAAAATATTAAATGATCAAATGAAAAAAATTGATATTTTTGATTGTAATTGTGCTTTGAGTAATTATTTTAAATTATCTGATGTAATTGCTCGAGAAGATTTAAAAAATTTTTTGATTTTTCCTTTTGGATGTAATTCAAGTCAGTATAAAGCTGTTGAGAATGCTATTTTTCATCGTGTTAGTGTTATTGAAGGTCCTCCAGGAACCGGAAAAACTCAAACGATATTGAATATTATTGCAAATCTTTTAATTCGAGAAATGAATTGTCAAGTGGTTTCTAATAATAATGCAGCGATTGAAAATGTTTATGATAAATTAAATTATTATAATTTAGATTTTTTTGTTGCTTTATTAGGTAGAAATAAAAATAAAGAAGTATTTTTGGAAAATCAAAGAGCAAGTGTTCCTGTTTTTTCTGAATCTAATGGTATGAGTTTAGATGAGATAGCTTCTAAGTTAATATATTCTAATCGAGTACTTAAATTAATTTATAATTATCGAAAAGATATGGCAATTTTAATTCAAAAAAAGAAAGAGTTGGCATGTGAATTTCAACATTTTTCAAGAGTTCATGAAGAATTAAACTATGATATAAATTCTTTGCATTTTGGTTCTATTTTTAATTTAAAAAAAATATGGAATGAAATTATTGGGATGGATAAGATTTCAATAAAATATATTATTAAGTATGTTTTTTTGTATCATGTGGGAAGTATTGATTTTTATCGACAAGATTTAAATTTGGTTCGTGATGTTCTTCAACGTGAGATTTATTTAAGAGATTTGGAGTTATTAGATCATGAGATTTCACAAAAAAATGATTTTATTCAAGCAAATGAGAATTATGAAACAGAATATATTCATTTGTCTATGATTTATTTCAAAAAATTTTTATCTGAAAAATATAAAGGGATGAGAAATTTGTATCAGTCTATTGATATGAAACAAAATTGTAAAAATTTTTTGGTGGATTATCCAGTTATTTTAAGTACTACTTATTCTTCAAGAAATACTTTTGCTGATGATTTTAAGTTTGATTATATTATTATGGATGAGGCTAGTCAAATTGATGTTGTGACAGGAACGCTTGCACTTTCTTCTGCGAAGTATGCAGTGATTATTGGGGATGAAATGCAACTTCCTAATGTCGTTAAAGATGAGCAACGAAAGCAAGCGGATGAAATTTTTGATAGATTTTCTTTGGATAAGGGATATTCTTTTTCTTTAAATAGTTTTTTGAGTAGTGTCAAAAGGATTATATTGAATGTTCCGATTGTTTTGTTGCAAGAACATTATCGTTGTCATCCAAAGATAATAAATTTTTGTAATAAGAAGTTTTATAATGGGCAATTGATTATAATGAGTGAGGATCATGGGGAAAAAGATGTTATACGGATTATTCGTACAAATAAAGGAAATCATTCACGTGAACATGCGAATCAAAGGCAAGTGGATGTTATAAAAGAATTGTTATGTCAAATTCCTGATGCGGATGTTGGAATTATTGCTCCATATAATCATCAAGTGAAACTTCTTCAAGATAATATTTCTAATGTGGATATTAACACAGTTCATAAGTTTCAAGGAAGAGAAAAGGATATTGTGATTATTTCAACGGTTGATGATGAGATATCTGATTTTGTGGCAAATGCAAATATTTTGAATGTAGCTATATCTCGAGCTAAAAAGCAATTGTTTTTTGTGATGAATGAAAATGAAGTGAAGAATAGAAATATTCAAGATTTATTGGATTATGTTATGTATTATGATATGGAAATAGAAACAAGTAATATTAGTTCTGTATTTGATTTATTGTATAAACAATATGAAATAGAGCGATTGAATTTTTTTAAGAAATTTCATAAGGTTTCAAAGTATGATACGGAAAATTTGACTTATTATCTTATTGATAAAATTGTGAAGAGTTATGAAAATATAGATTTTGTATTCTTACAACCACTTTCTATGTTAATTTGTGATACTTCTTTGTTAAATGAAAGGGAAAAGCGGTATATCAGGCATCCGAATTGTCATGTCGATTTTTTGATTTTTAATAAGATTGGAAA
>CAOWNX010000095.1:317-3458 GCA_948552115.1 uncultured Bacilli bacterium | reverse complement strand
AAATCCGAATAAAGAGCTATTTAAAAGGCAAATACGTCCATTTAAATTAAATTTATTTTTACTGTAGTCCCACCAACGGTTGTGAAATATTTTTTCTAATAAATAACTAGTTATATATTCTAAGGTTGTTGTAATAATAATTCCCAAAAAGAAAACGAGGAATGGATTGGCTTTAAATGGTTCTAATAAAAATATCAAAAAGATACTTCCTACTCCATAAATTGGTATAATTGGCCCACACAAAAAACCACGATTGGTGAGTTTATGATCTACAATGACGCACATTGACATTTCAGCGATATATCCAAACAAACTAAATAACATAAATTTTAAAAAGAGAATTGCTATTTCATACATAGTGAACAGTCCTTTTATTTTTATTATAGCATAAAGATGTAAAATCCATGTAATATTTTGGAATTTGATACCATATATTTTATTAGTTTTATGGAGGGATAAAATGATTAATAAACAAGGACTTTGGTTTGTAACGCTTTTTAGTTTGATTTTAGTACTCGGTATTTATTATGTGACAATGAGTGATGATACACTTTCCTCTATTTTGGATAATCAAATGATAAAAGATAACTCTACCCCAGCGAATGCAAATGTCAATGTAGAAGAATCTAGCTTACTTGTGTCACTTCGTGTGAATGAAGAAGAAGAATTATTAAAAACGATGAATGAACTTCAAACCATTTTATTGGATGATGCAGCGACACTTCAGGAAAAAAATGATGCATATGATGAATTAATGGCTTTAAATGCAAAAAAAGGAAAAGAAGAAGAACTTGAAAAAAAGATTCAGGAAGAATTTCAACTTAATAGTTTTGTAAAAATTCAAAATGATCAAATTAGTATTGTAGTAGAGTCAGATACGCACAATGTGGAAACTGCAAATCAGATTATTCGTAGTATTCAATCACTTTACGATAAAAAAATGTATATTACAGTAAAATTTCAAAAATAGATTTTCTTAGGCATTACTCCTCACACACTTTTTTTGTAAATCATAAAATATTATGAGTATTAAAAGGTTCATCAAGAAAGTGAGGATTGAAATGAGGAAGAAAATATTAACTAGTAGAGAACAAGAAGTTTTTGAACTTTTAGTATTAAATAAATCAACGGAAGAAATTTCTGAATTTTTAGGAATTAGTGAAAAGACTGTACGAAATCATATCTCGAATGCCATGCAAAAACTTGGTGTCAAAGGAAGAGCGCAAGCTGTCGTAGAATTATTAAAATTGGGGGAAATTTCTTTAGATTAAAAAGTCTTTTTTAGACTTTTTTTAGTTCTAGGGAGTATTTTGTTACATAGTATTTATTAGGTGGTAACATGTTAAAGAAAAGCGCTCTTAGAAGAATTACTGTAACTTCCATCGCTCTTTTTATTTTTTGTATCCTTTCTTTTTTTCCTGATCGTATTTCTCATTCTTTTTCTAGCAATGTTTTAGTGGATCAAAAGGAACCTTCTGCAATTTATTTTTTAGATTCTCATGATTATGTAGCACGAACTAAAGTTGTTATGAAGAATACAGATACTTTAAATCAAGCACGAGAAATGATTGAAATGTTAACGATTAATGGTTCAAAATCACATTATATTCCGAATGGATTTCAAGCTATTTTACCTAATGGAACGAAATTACTAGAAATTAGTATTCAAAATGGAATTTTAAAATTAGATTTTAATGATATGTTTTTAAAGATTCCAAAAGACTCTGAGGAAGATGCAGTCGAGTGTTTAATTTTTTCTCTCACTGAAATTCCAGAAGTGAAAGGAATTTTGCTTTATGTAAATGGAAATTTGCTCACGAATATGCCGAATTCTAATTTAAAGTTGCCAGATGTTTTAACTCGAGATTTTGGAATTAATAAAGTGTATGATTTGACAAAAATTAAAAATGTTACGAAAACAACAACTTATTATGTTAGTAAATATGATGGTCTTATCTATTATGTTCCAGTAACAGAAATTACCAATGATGAGAAAGGAAAAGTTGAAATTATTATTGAACGATTAAAAAGTTCACCTATGAATCAGACGAATTTAATGAGTTTTTTGAATGCTAATGCAGAAATTTTAGATTATGAAATTTTAGAAAGTAATATTAAACTTAGTTTCAATCATTATTTATTTGATGATTTTGAGAATAAAAAAATTTTAGAGGAAGTGGAATATTCTATTGCTTTATCTATGCGAGATACTTTTGATGTGAAAGCAGTAAGTTTTCTAATTGATGGAGAGAAAGTTAGTCAATTTTTGGAATAACTTTCTTTTTTTGTATTATATTAGTAAGGAAAATAAATATTTCTTGAAATATTCTATCAAATGTATTATAATCAATTTGTTCCTAAATGTTCGCGTAGCTCAGTTGGATAGAGCAATCGCCTTCTAAGCGATCGGTCGAGAGTTCGAATCTCCCCGCGAACACCACTGATAGTTAAAAAGGCCCTTATTGTAGGGTTTTTTTATACTTTTTTCTTTATTTTAATCCTTTTTTTATTTGAATCTTTTTTTTTGATGTTATGATTTCAAAACAAAGAGGAGTTTTTTTATGCATCATAAAAGAATTTCATGGATTGACATTGCAAAAGGTTTTGCAATTTTAGGGGTTATATTTGGACACAGTTCTTTATTTATTAAACAATTTTCTCTCAATCAAATTCTTTATCCATTTCATCTTATGTTATTTTTTATTTTATCTGGATATACTTTGAAAGAAAAAGAGGTAACGAAAGATTTTGTAAATCAAAAATTTCAAAGATTAATGATTCCATATTTTTTAACTTGTATTGCTATTCTTTTTATGGATGTTTTTAATTGTATTGTTTTAACAACTATTTTGAATGTAACTCGTTTAATTAGCGGAGATTTGCTTCGTAGTTTTTTTGCTTCTGGTTCTATTAGATTTTTTGGATCTATAAATATTGGAGGAAGAATTGGAGCAATTTGGTTTTTACCAGCAATGTTTTTTGCAATTATTATTGTTCAATTACTTTTAAAGTTTTGTAAGAATGATAAAATACGTATTATTATTTCTATTTTTATTTTTTTACTTGGTTTTATTTCTGCTAAGTTTTTGTGGCTTCCTTTTAGTATTCAATCTTCTATGACTGCTAGTTTCTTTATTTTAC
>CAOWNX010000095.1:0-277 GCA_948552115.1 uncultured Bacilli bacterium | reverse complement strand
TAAATATTATCATTATATTTTGTGTATTATTTTTTTTCTTTTTGGTATCTTTGGAGAATATACAGAAACCTATTTTGTAAATAATAGTTTTAACGATATTTTTCTCAATTCTGTTGTTGGATTTTCTGAATGTATTTTAGTAATTGGTATTTCTAAATTTATTCGAACTAATAAAGTTTTCGAATGGATTGGAAAAAATTCATTAACGATCTTATGCATTCATCTATTTGAATTAGAAACCATGAATCCTTATTATAAATTACTTTTAAAACAAATT